>CAZJCO010000153.1:0-7103 GCA_964544375.1 uncultured Myxococcales bacterium | reverse complement strand
GGTGCAACGATGGTCAGCGGAGTTGTCCTGTCGGGTGCGCTCCCTCCGCTGCTCCCGTCCAGGAGCCGGCGCCGCCGCTTTGGGCCGGCGAAGTCGAAGCTGGCTTCAACGGCTCGGAGGGCAATTCGCCGCAGTCCAAGCTGCGTCTTGCCGGCCGCGCCGATCGGCGTAGCGATGAGCGTGAGATTGCGTTGTCGGCGAGCTACTCGCGCGCTAGCGACGACGGTTCTCTGAGCGAGAGCCGCGCGATCGCCGAGGGTCGTCACGACTGGTTGTTCGAGGGTAGTCGCTGGCAACTCTTTGTCGACGGCAGCGGGGAGTTTGATGAATTCAAGGACTACGACGCACGCGTTACCTCGGCTGCCGGCGCCGGCTATCGGATCCTCGAGCGCGAAGGCACACGGTTGCTCGGTCGCCTGGGCTTTGGCGTGGCCCGCGAGATCGGTGGTAGCGACGACCGTTTCGTTCCCGAAGCGCAGGCCGGGCTAGAGTTCGAGCACCAGCTTACCAAGCGGCAGACGATCCGTTCCGATCTTACGATCTTTCCCGAGCTGGATTCGTTCGGAGAGTTTCGTTCGGTCACCACGGCGCAATGGGACCTCAAGATCGAAGACGAACGTGACATCAAGCTGCGCTTGGGCGTCGAAGACCGCTACGACAGCACTCCCGAGGGCTTCAAGCGCAACGACCTCGACTACTACGCGTCGCTGGTCTGGGGTTTTTAGTGCTTTGCCGTCAGCCCTGATCGCCGCGGAGCTTGAACCAAAGAGGCGCGAGCACGTTGACGTAGTCGTCGGTCCAGGGCCGCGCTGCTGGCAGGTGGGAGCCACCAGCGGCGTCGGTCCAACCCAGGCCGACGAGTGCATCGGCGACTGCCGCATTGTGCGTCAGGACGAGATAGACGGTTGCGTTTTCGAAGGGCGCCAAGCCGTCCTTGTGCGAGCGCCGCTTGTAGAGGCTACGCAAGCCCAAGCTCGCGCCGGTCGCGCTCAGCACCGAGCGCAGGTCGTAGAAGCGGTTGGAGATGTGAAACAGTAAGAAACCGTCCTCGCGTACTTTGGTCAGGTACAGTTCGAGTGCTTCGCGCGTCAGTAAGTGCGAGGGGATGGCGTCGCCGCTGAAGGCGTCGACGACGAGCGCGTCGTAGCTGTGGTCCGGTGCGGCGCCGTCGTGAGCCAACTCGACGCGGGCGTCGCCGAGTACGACGCGTACGAAGGCGGGCGACGCGTCGAGGTAATCGAAGTAGCGACGGGCGATTTCTTCGTCGTCGGGATCGAGTTCGTAGAACGTCAACCCCTCTCCGGCAGCGAGATATGCCGCCGTGTTTCCGGTTCCCAGGCCGATCACGGCTAGCCGGCGAGGCCGCGCCAGTAGCGACAAGGCATCGCCGATGCCCGAGGCCGAGTGATAGTAACCGACGTGCCTATGCGCGCCGCCTTCGACGAGAAGTTCGCTGCCGTGAATCGTTCCGTTGTGCATCAGGTAACGCTCGAGGACGGGTTCCTCGAGACCGGCTTCGCCGGCCGGATGAGAGCGAATCCCGATTTGGTAGATGCCGTAGTGGTTGCGAAGCACCACCGGCCGTTCGCCCGCCAACTCGGCGGGCATCAACAGGCAGACGGACACGCCGATTGCCGCACTGGCGATCGGCACGCGTAATAGGCCCTCGAGTCTGCGCCCGGCGCCGAAGACTCCGCCCAGTCGCGGTGCGCCGCCGGCGACCAACGTAGCGACAAGCAACGTCAGTGCGACCGGATATTCGTAGAGACGATCAAACAACACCGGCGCTAGTACGCTGCCAAAGACCCCGCCGGCCCAGCCGCCGGTGGCGATAACCAGATAGTATTTGGTCAGGTGATTCGGTGCCGGACGACTCCGGTAGAGTTCGCCGTGGCCGGCTAGGCAGACCGCCATTAGACTGAGCAGCTGCCAGCCGATCGTCGGCCAACTCGGCAGAATGTTTGGGCCGGCGATGGCGATGAAGCCAATCAGCCCGAGCTCCGGCCAGAAGCGTGCGAGGCGGCTCGCAGCCGAAGGTCGGCTGCGGAAGGTCAGAACGAAGCTCAGCAAGTAGATCGCCAGCGGTGCTACCCAGGCAAGGGGAATCGAACCGACGTCGAACGCGATCGCGTTGGTGACGGCGACCAGCATGATCGACGGAGCCATGCTGAGCATGAGCCAGTACAGTTGCGTCGAGCGCGCCAGATATTCGTCGGGCTGTTCCCACCATGGCTTGTTCTGCGCCCGTTCGATCTCCTCACGCGTTGGCCGGCCGGGCGTGAGGTAGGCGACCAGCAGCAGGTAGCCGAGGAAGAGAATCGTCCAGAGCAACCGTTGTTGCGCCAGACCGATCCAGGGCTCGATGAAAAAGGGGTAGAGCAGCAGTCCGCCCAGGGAACCTGCGTTCGACGCCGCGTAAAGCCAGTAAGGGTCGGCGTCTTGACCGCAGGTACGAACCAGCCAGGCCTGCGCGAGGACGCCGGTGGTGGCCAGTACGCCGATGGGCAGAGCGACGTGTGTCGTCAATGTGGCGAGCAGCGTAAGCACCGGGTGGGCGCTGCGCTGGGCCAGGCCGACGTCCACCGGTAACACGAGTAGCGGCAAGGCGGCGACCAGCCAGTGCAGGCGGCCGATGCGGGGCGCGATCAAATGCGCGTAGAGATAGCCTGCGAGCAGGACGCCTTGGAAGAACATCAGGCAAGTCGTCCACACGTAGAAACCGCCGCCGTAGCGCGGCACGATCAGCCGGCCGACCAGCGGTTCGAGCGTAAACATCAGCAGCGCGCCGCTGAAAGCGAAGAGCGGTAGCAGTGTCTTTGTCGCCGACACAGGCATCACGGCCGGTGCATTTGCTGTGTCGTAGCTCATGGCAAGCACGTACCCGGCTTGTCCTAGTCGACGAGCATGCGGGCGCGTGCGCTGATGCAGCAAGAAGCAAGCCATTTGAGGTTCGTGCTCACAGGCCGGCGATCGTCGGCGGCGCCGGGCCGCGCTCGTGCGCTTTCGTGCGCGAACGTTGCCTCGGTAACACAGGCGCGCTCGGACGGCGTTCGCCGGAGTCTTAGCGGGCGACTTCGAGGCGCGTGTGAGCTCTTCCGCACGATGCCGAATCAGACCGCTCGTCGGAACCAGTTTGTTCGGCGCCAAGTAGCGGGAGGATGGCCGCTGGGCCGGGCGCCCGCGGTACTCTTGGCGCGTGACGCGGAACCGGAGGCTGGCGCTGACCGGAGCAACCGGTGCAGCGTTGCGTTCGAAATAGACCATGCGGTTGCCGAAGGTCCGCATTCTGCGGTTGCGTTCAAGAGTCGGCGAAGAACGCCGCGTCGGCCTGGCTCGATTCGGCCGGCTCTGGTACCCTGCGTTGCGAGGGGGGGGGAGGGCTCTCTCAAGCGAGCCGTGATCCGAGACTCGGTAGACGACCTGCTCTTTTACACCGGCAAGGTAGCCGAGCGCCTGGCTGTCATCGGCGCGCTAGCGGGCACCTCGGGGAACTTGTCGTTGCGTGCCGACCAGTTTCCGTTGGAGGAGTTTCCGGAAGCGGGCAAACGCGAGCAAAGCCTGCACGCATTCGCCCGTCCGTTCCCGGAACTCCTCGGCCGGCGCTTTCTGATTACGGGTTCCGGCAAGAACCTACGTTACATCGCGCAGCGCCCGCACACCTGCTTGGCCTTGATCGAGATCGTCGATGCGGGCTACCGCATCCTGTGGGGGATGCGGCCGGGTGAGCTGATCACTTCGGAGCATCCGGCGCACCTTCTTACTTACGCTCGTCGTCCGGCGGCGTCGGCGATCATCCACGCGCAGCCGACCAGCGTCAACGTGTTTACTCGCCTGTTTCGCGGCGAGGACAGCATGAACCGCTTGCTTTCGGTTCAGCACGAGCAGCTGGCCAACTTCAGTCCGCGAGGCATCGGTCTGGTGGAGGCGATGCGTCACGGCTCCTTTGAGTTGGGCGAGGCGGTTTCGAGTTCGCTCGCCGAAAAGGAGATTTGCGCCGTTGTCAGGCACGGAACCTTCGCCGTGGGCGAGGGGCAGCCGGTCGATGCGCTCAATCTGGCCTGCGATCTGCAAGAGTATTATCACGACGCGGCGCGTACCTTCCTCGACAACCCCTGGCTGCGGCTGCTGCCGATCGAATTCGTCGTCAAGAACCTCGACCGCGTCGCCCGTCTGCCGCTCGGCGATCGCATGGTGAACGCCTTCTTGCGCCCTCCCCGCTGATTACCGCGGGGCGCCGTGGGGGCCCCCCGCTGGCCCCCGCTGGCGGCTTCCGGCGCTTTTTCCCACCTACCGTTTGCAACCTGGAGCCAGATATGGCGTAGTCAAACTGCGTGCGGCGCGATGCCGTCTCGTGGTGATTGAAGACAGGTTCCCTGCCGAAGCGAGTACGTTCCCTTCCAGTGTTCCATTTAGTACCCAACAGTTGGCACCGAGCAAAGCGCGCCGTTTCGATTCTCGCGTCGAGAGACGTCGAGGAGGACCGATTTACAAAAAAGGAGACCCGCCCCAGGGCGGGCATGGAGTAGAGCCCAGTGTCAAAAAAGATCTATGTCGGGAACCTGCCGTTCAGTGCGACCGAAGCCGAGCTGCGCGAAGTCTTTGGCGCGCACGGAGAAGTTGAATCCGTTAACATCGTGACCGATCGCGAGACCGGCCGATCGCGTGGATTCGGTTTTGTGGAAATGAGTCAGGACGACGCCGCTAAGGCGATCGAGGCGCTCGATCAGTACGAGATGAACGGCCGCAACTTACGAGTGAACGAGGCCAAGCCGCGCGAGAACCGCGGCGGCGGTGGCGGTGGCGGCCGCGGAGGTCGCTGGTAGTTCGACCGGTTCCCTGCGACGAACCGAGTAGGCGCTTGCCCGGCCGCTGTCGGGCGAGTGCCGTGAAAAAAGAGAAAGGGCACGTCCCGTCGTGGGGCGTGCCCTTTTTTGGTGGTGCCTGCGGGGAAGTTCTACTTATCGTGACAGGTGAGGCAAAGGGCGCTGGCGGTGTTCGCCTTGACCAACAGGTCGGGGTTGCCGGCCGCGTTGTGGACGTCGTGGCACGACGCGCACTCGAGTTTGTTACCGAACAACATATCGGCCGCGATCGTTCCACCCAGGCCGCTCGAAATCGTGGAAGGATCGAACAGCTCCCCGTCCGAGGTCGCCAACGCGGCGTCGTAGGTGAAGGAAATCGGATGGTCATTACTCAAGTCGGTTCCGATTCTAACTGCTTGGAATCATTTGGAGTCCCATTGCCACCACTCGCCCGGCACTCCCTCGAGTCGTCGCGCGCCGCGGCTGCCGTGTCCTCTACGAATTCTGTCAGGACTTCGGCAAATCGCACCGGTTCCTCGACATGGAGGAAATGGCCGGCGCCGGCGAAGATCTCGAGGCGGCTTCCCGGGATGGCATGATTGGCGGCATAAGCGTGGGCTACAGGGATGATCGTGTCCTCGTCCCCCCACATGATGAGAGTGGGAAGACCGGCCACCAGATAGAGCCGGTCGCGTGCGCTGACCGACTGGCCGCCCGCATCGACGACGGCACGAAGCGTACGCACGAACGGCGCGCGATTCTCCGGCTCGGCTAGTGAGGCATAGGCGCGCCAGGTCTCCGTGATGTGCGGCGCTCGCAAACCCCGGTCGTGCAAGAAGTGACCCAGATGGTTGCCCTGGTCGCGGACGAAGCCAGAGCAAAGCATCGGCATCAGGTATTCGGCGCCGGGCAGCGCGAACAGACGGACCAGCCAGCTTACTTCTCGACCTAGACCGCCCGATCCGACTAGCACGAGGCGCTCGGCCTGCTCGGGATGCTGATAGGCGAACTGCATCGCGACCCCGCCTCCCAGCGACTGTCCGACGATCGTCGCACGATCGATCCCAAGCGCACCAAGCAGATCTCGCAAACCGCTTGCATGGGCACCGAGCGAGTAGTCTCCCAGCGGCTTCGCGGATTCACCGTGCCCGAGCAGATCCGGGGCGAGCACAGTGAAGCGTTGGGCGAGCAATGGCATCACCGCTTCCCACGTCCGCGAACTCCCGGCCATGCCGTGAATCAGCAGCAGCACCGGACCCTCGCCGGCAAGCCGGTAGCCGACATCGTGGCCGTGGATGCGGACGTATCGCAGCGAGATGGAGCGATCGATCACGCCGAATGCCAGCTGTTAGCCGAGTAGCTCGTTGCCTAGCTGTTGAACTTCTCTATTGACTCGGCGGACGGCGTCGTAGACTGCACTTACGACGACTTCCTGTCTTTCTCGCAGTTGATGGGCGGCCGGCTCGAGCGCGTCCGACTTTGCCAGCGCGTCGAGCGGCGCGGTGGCGATCGCCAGGTGGATCTTCTGCACCGTCTGTGTCGTGCTGTCGACCGCGTCATGAATCAGTGCTCGGACTCCTCTTGTATCGTTCGAATCGCTCATGGTTCACCTCTCACTTTCGTTACTCTTCACGTTCTCGAGACAAGACAGGCAGATCAGAGCCGGTGCGAGCGGATCCCCGCCAACGGCGGCTGCCGCATCCGTGCCTTTCTTCAAAATTGCATTGCATTTGGTGCAAATCGCATTGACGTTCAGCGTGATCTGCTGCCAGCCGACGACGGCGGAAGGACTCACCGCGGAATTGGAGCCGCGCATCGACGCTTTCGTTTCCGGTTCCTCGCCCAGCGCACGCCGGGTGAGGATGGCCGTGTCCTCGACGACGTCACCGACCAACCCCAGCGTGTTTCGCAGGATGTTACGGACCAAGTTGGAGACCGAGACGCCGAGTTCTCGAGCCTGCGCCTTTATCTCTTGGTCGAGCGCCTCCGGAATGCGGGCGTGGAGGACGCGTTCCTTGCGGTCCGAGGATCGTGCGGATTCGGTCGCGCTGCCCTTCGGCGGATCCGTATCACCGCCTCTGCGGTCCGCGTTCGATTGCTTCCGACTCACCACAGCGGCGAATGTAATCGTTTGTAGTACAAATGTCAACGTTTGTGATACACTTATTTCCGGGCAGCGAAATGAGCGATAGCGCCAGCATTTTTTCGCCACCAAGCTAGGAGCGTGTCATGAGAAAACGAACAAATTGGATCGCGACCATGGTCGTCGGCTTCACTCTGGCAGTTCAGCCGCTGTCTGCG
>CAZJCO010000152.1:0-7113 GCA_964544375.1 uncultured Myxococcales bacterium | reverse complement strand
CCGCTCGAAAGACGTCGGCTGGAGATGCTCGACGACGAACAGCAGCGTGCCGGCTCGGCGCCGCTATCGGTCGAGAGAATCTTCTTTACCCTGATTCACCCAGTCGTCGAACTCGCACGGCACGATGCCAGCGCCAAGGAACGCCTGACCAGCCTGTTCGGGCGCATTCACAGCGAGCCGGATCAGGCCGTGCGCAAACTTTTCGTGTCGCAGTTCGACAACGTGCGCGACCGCTACCTAGCCGCTCTCGCGCGAGCGCTCCCCGAACTGCCCCGCAGCGAGCTTACCGTACGTTTTCACTTCGCCATCGGCGCGATGGCGGCGGCCTTCGCCGATCCCACGCGCCTCGAGCACATTTCGTCGGGTGCCGTCAGAGCCTCCGAGCCCGACCTCGTGGCCAAGTACCTCGTCGTCTTTTTGGCGGCGGCGCTCGAAGCGCCGCCGCTTGCACGCCGGCGGCGCCAACCGACAGCGCCCGCCGCAGCGCTCGGAGCCACTTCCGAGGGCGAGTCATGAAGCGGATCCTCGTCTTCTCGAGCCTGTGCGTCGGCCTCACTGCTTGCGGTTTCATCGAGCGTCCCGCGGCCGTGGCGCCCGACTTCGAGCCGCCCGAGCGATGGGCTCAGGCGCAAGCCGGCGCCGAGCAGCTCGGCGCTCGGTGGTGGGAAAGCTTCGGCGACGAGATACTCAGCCGCCTCGTCGAAGAAGCATTGACGAACAACCGCGACCTACGAGGGGCGGCGGCGCGTGTGCGAGCCGCCGCCGCGCAAGCGCGCATTGCCGGTGCCGATCGGCTGCCTTCTCTCGAAGCGGCCGGCAGCGGCTCACGCCAGCGCCGCAACTTCGTCGGCTTTCCCGATTTCGGCACTCTCGGTGGCGGCTCGGGTTCGACCGGCGGCGGCAGCGTCTTCAGCACCATCTCGAATCAGTTCGGGGTTTCGCTCGACGTCAGTTGGGAACTCGACCTGTGGGGCCGTTTGGCCGCCAGCCATCGCGCAGCGCGTAGCGAGCTGGCCGCGGCCGAAGCCGACTTTGCCGGCGCCCGGCTGTCGCTGGCCGCCCAGACGGCAAAGGCTTGGTTCGCCTGCGTCGAAGCCCGCCGCCAATTCGAGTTGGCCGAGGCTACGGCGGAGAGTTACTCGGCCACCGCAGAGCGCGTCGGTGAACGCTACCGGCGGGGCGTTCGCCCGGCCGTCGACCTCCGGCTGGCGCGCTCGGAATTGGCCAGTGCGCGCGCGCAAGTTTCAGAACGTCGCCGCGTACTCGACGCTTCCTTGCGTCAACTCGAGATTCTCCTCGGACGTTATCCGAGTGCGGCGCTCGCGTCGGGCGCCGAGCTACCGCAAGTCGGCGCGCATGTGCCGGCCGGGCTCCCGGCGGATCTGATTGCGCGGCGCCCCGATTTGCTTGCCGCCGCGCTGCGCGTCACTGCGGCGGACGATCGTTTGGCAGCCTCGCGTCTGGCGCTATTGCCGCGTATCCGTCTGACGGGTAGCAGCGGAACCAGCAGCGAGGAACTTGGCGATCTGCTCGACGGTGACTTCAGCGTTTGGTCGCTGGCCGCCAACCTCGCACAACCGATTTTCCAAGGCGGCCGCCTGCGCGCCGGCGTCGACCGCTCTCGCGCCCAGCGCGACGAGGCTTTGGCCGGATACGTCGGCACCGCGCTGCGTGCCTACGGCGAAGTCGAGACCTTGCTTGCCGCCGAGCAGTGGCTAGAGGCTCGCGAGAAGCAACTCGCAACCGCGGCCGCAGAGTCGGAAAGCGCCGCCGAACTCGCCGGTAGCCGTTATGAAGCCGGACTCGGCGACTACATCGGCGTACTCGTTGCCGAGCGCGCTCTCTTTGCCGCCAGCAGCCAGCAGATCCGGGCCCGCCAGGCGCAGTTGGCCAATCGCGTCGACCTCTATCTAGCTCTCGGCGGGGGCTTCGATCCGACGGTTGTTCGGGCCGATCCCGCTCCCGCGATCCGCGTCGTCGAAAGCAAACTAGGAGACAACCCCTCGTGACCGGAAAGCTCAAGATCCTGCTTCCTCTCGGCGTCCTGATAGCGGGAGCGACGACGGCTGTCGTGTTGATGATCGCGCGGCCGCAGGCCGAATCGCGGGCCCGCACGACGCCGATCCCAATCGTGCGCGCGATCCAAGTCCGACCGAGCGACGTCGAGTTGAAAATCCGCGCTCACGGAACCGTCGTTCCCGAAGCCGAGATCGACTTGGTACCGGAAGTTGCCGGACGCATCGTCCGCATCGCACCATCGTTGCGTAACGGCGGTTTCTTCCTGCGCGGTGAAGTGCTCGCAGCGATCGACCGCCGCGATTACGAACTTGCGGCGCAAAGCGCGCAGGCCGAAGTCGCCGGCGCCGAGGTGCGTTTGGCCCAAGAATCGGCGGAAGCCGAAGTCGCCGCGCGCGAGTGGAACAAACTGCACGGAACCGAGCCGGCTCCGCCGTTGGTACTGCGGACACCTCAATTGTCCGAAGCGCGAGCAGCCCTGGCCGCGGCCCGCGCCCGCCTCGAGCGCGCCCGCCTCGACTTGCAACGCACAGCGATCACCGCTCCGTTCGACGGGCGCGTACGAGAAGAACACGTCGACGTCGGCCAGTTCGTGAAACAGGGAGCGGTACTCGGGCGAATCTATTCGATCGAAGCCGCGGAGGTCCGCCTCCCCTTGGCCGACCGCAATCTCGCGTATATCGACCTACCGGCACCCGGAAGCGAGGCGCAGGCCGCCTCCCAGTCCATGCCGGTCGTGCGGCTGTCGGCCGACTTCGCCGGCAAACGCCGGCAATGGATCGGCCGGATCGTACGTACCGAAGGCGAGATCGATGCCAAGACCCGCATGCTCCACGTCGTTGCGCGTGTCGCGCGGCCTTACGAGATCAAGCACGGCAGCGATCGCGTGCCGCTGGCGGTCGGGATGTTCGTCGACGCAGAGATTGCCGGCAGGCGTGCAGCCGAAGTCTTCGAGGTACCGCCGATCGCGATGCGCGGGCCCTCTACGGTATTGGTAATCGACGAGGAAGATCGCCTTCGTCTTCGCAGCGTCGAAGTGTTGCGAAGAGAAGCCGAACGCGTACTGCTCAACAGTGGTCTTCGTTCCGGCGAGCGTGTCTGCGTTTCGCCGCTCGACATCGTTGCCGACGGCATGCGCGTAAAGATCGCCAGCGCCTCAGCTAGCGCTCAGCCGGCGAGCAAACAGCGATGAGGCGCCTCATCGCCTGGTTCGCGGCCAACGGCGTCGCGGCCAACCTCCTCATGATCGTTCTGCTCGTCGGCGGCCTGCTCACCGCACCGATGGTCCGGCAGGAAGTCTTCCCCGAGTTTTCCACGGATCGTGTGGTCGTGTCGGTGGTCTATCCGGGAGCCTCGCCCGAAGAAATCGAACAGGCGATCAACGCGCGCATCGAAGAACGCGTCGCCGGTCTCGAAGGCGTCAAGAAGATCAACTCAACGGCCGCCGAAGGAGCCGGCGCGGTGACGGTTGAGGCGCTTTCGGGCTTCGACCTGCGGGAACTGTTGAGCGACGTCAAATCGGAAGTCGACGCGATCGACACATTTCCCGAAGAAGCCGAAGAGCCGGTCGTGCGAGAACTCGTCATCCGCCACCACGTGATCAGCGTCGCGGTTTACGGCAACGCCGACGAGCGCACGCTCAAACAAATCGCGGATCGCGTTCGCGATGACATCACGGGCCTACCGGGCATCACCCAGGTGGAGCTAAACAGCGCGCGCCCCTACGAAATCTCGATCGAAGTTTCCGAGGAGGCGCTACAGCGCTACGGCCTGCGCTTTGAAGACGTGGCCGAGGCTGTGCGGCGCTCATCGATCGATCTGCCGGGCGGTTCGATCAAGACCTCGGCGGGCGAGATCCTCTTGCGGGCAGAGGGACAAGCGTACGTCCGCCCGGAGTTCGAGCGCATCGTCCTGCTGACGGCCGCCGACGGCTCGCGCATCCGCCTGGGCGACGTCGCTCGGGTCGATGACGGATTTGCGGACACCGACCAAACCGCGCGTTTCGACGGCAAACCCGCGGTCATGGTCGGTGTTTTTCGAGTCGGCGAACAAAGTGCCCTCGACGTCGCCCGCGCGGTAAAGCAATACGTTCGCGACGCCGCGCCGGCCATGCCCGACGGAATCTCGCTGACAACATGGCGCGACCGGACGCGCGTCCTGCGAGGACGCATCGAGACCCTACGACGCAACGGCCTGCAGGGATTGTTCCTCGTCTTCCTCTCGCTCGCCTTGTTTCTGCAGTTTCGCCTGGCGATGTGGATCACGATGGGAATTCCAGTCGCCTTCCTGGCAACGCTTTGGCTGATGCCGACTCTTGGCGTATCGATCAACGTGCTGTCCCTGTTCTCCTTCATTCTGGTCCTCGGCATCGTCGTCGACGACGCGATCGTCGTCGGAGAAAACGTCTACAAGAAGAAGAACGAAGAAGGACTCTCTCCGCTCGACGCGGTGGTTCGCGGAGCCCAGCAGGTATCGATCCCCGTGGTCTTCGGCGTCCTGACGACGGTCGCCGTGTTCGTGCCGATGTATGGCCTGCCGGGAACGATGGGAAAGATCATGCGGGTTTTTCCTTCCGTCGTCATCCCCACGCTCCTCTTCTCGCTGGTCGAATCGCAACTCGTGCTTCCAGCGCACCTGCGCCACGCCATCGTCCAACACACGGGCTTATCGAACCCGATCTCGCGGCGCTGGTACACCGTGCAAGAATGGTTTTCCAACGGACTACAGCGTTTCGTACAAGGGGTCTATCGTCCGCTGTTGGAGCATGCCCTGTCGTGGCGCTACCTCGTCGCCAGCGCCGGCATCGCAATCGTGATGATCACCAGCGCGATCGTCGCCGGCGGGTGGCTGCGGTTGACATTCTTTCCCGACGTCGAAGCCGACAACGTGATCGCCGATCTCACCATGCCGCAGGGAACCCCGGCCGAAGTAACGCGCGAAGCGGTCGCGCGCATCAACGCCGCGGCGGAACAGATGCGCCGAGAGTTGGACGAAAAAATGGAGCCGGGAAGCGGCCCGGCGGTCCTTCACCTGCTGACATCGTTCGGCGAGCAGCCCTTCCGTTCGATGCGCAGTCAAAACGGCGGGCGCGAGGGCACGACCTTCAGCGGCTCGCACCTCGCCGAGGTGAACCTGCAACTAGCCCCGGCCGAGAACCGCAGTTTCGCCAGCGCCGAAGTCGCCAACCGCTGGCGTGAACTGATCGGGCCGATTCCGGATGCCGACGAGTTGGTGTTCAGCGCCACCCTGTTCAACGCCGGCAGCGCGATCGCGGTCCGTCTTGCCGGCAACAACGTCGAGCAATTGATCCAAGCGGCGAATCGGCTGAAGGCAAAGCTGGCGGATTATCCCGGCGTCCACGACATCGCCGATTCGTTCCGCCCCGGCAAGCGCGAGTTGGAATTATCGATCAAACCGGAGGCCGAATCGCTCGGCCTCTCCTTGGCCGACCTCGCCCGTCAGGTGCGCCAGGCTTTCTATGGCGAAGAAGCGCAACGCGTGCAGCGTGGCCGCGAGGACGTCAAGGTCATGGTACGCTTCCCCGCCGCCCGCAGGCGTTCCCTTGCGGACATCGAAACCATGCGGATTCGGGCGCCGGGCGGTATCGAGGTTCCCTTCTCGCGCGTCGCCGAGGCCCGCTGGGGACGTGGCTATGCGACGATCCAACGCGCCAATCGGCAACGTATCGTCGACGTAACCGCCGACGTCGACGCTCAGGTCGCCAACGCAAACGAAGTGCTGGCCGATTTACGCCAAGGCGACCTTCCCACGCTCATGTCGGACTACCCCGGGCTGCACTACTCGCTCGAAGGCGAGCAACGCGAACAGGCGGAGACCATCTCGAGCCTGCTGCGCGGCTTCGCCATCGCCTTGCTCGCGATCTTCGCATTGATGGCCATTCCGCTGGGTTCCTACATCCAACCCCTGATCGTGATGACAGCGATCCCCTTCGGGATTACCGGTGCCGTATGGGCCCATATTCTCCTCGGACTCGACCTCAGCTTCCTTTCCGTCTTCGGCATCGTCGCCTTGGTCGGGGTGGTGGTGAACGACAGCCTGGTACTGGTCGACTACATCAATAGCCGCCGCTCGGGCGGAGAGTCCGTCGTCACGGCGGTCCATGAAGCCGGCATCGCGCGATTCCGCCCGATTCTTCTTACCTCGCTGACGACCTTTGCCGGACTCACGCCGATTCTTCTCGAGCGCAGTCTGCAGGCGCAGTTCCTCAAGCCGATGGCGGTGTCGCTAGGATTCGGAGTAATCTTCGCGACCGGAGTTTCGCTCCTCGTCGTACCTTGCAGCTACTTGATTCTAAGCGACCTGCTGATGCTTCTGAGGCGCCGCAGCGAACAAGAAGAAGACGAAACCGTCGGCGAAGCCGCCGTCCTTCCGCGTTCGTTCCCCGGATGACGCTTGCCCGCCGGGGCCGCTCCTATTCGGGAGGAAAGGCCGCAACCAGCCGATAGCGGCCGATCTCCTCGAACCCCATGCGCCGGTAGATCGGCTCGCCCATCGGCGATGCTTGTAGGGAGACCGCACGCGCACCTTCGGCAAAACACCGGTTCGTCACGGCACGGGTACACGCTTCGCCGATACCGCGACCGCGGGCGGACGGAACCGTGCTGACCCAGTAGATTCCGGCAATCCCGTGGCTGCAAAGCGCGTACGCCGCCGCAACCGCAGTACCGTCGAGGTAGGCGACGACGGCGTGCAGGTGTGGAAGAAGCAGGCCCTCCCCTCGAGCGAACAAGGCGTTGGTTGCTTCCGCCGGAATGCCGTAGGTCTGCCAGGCCTCGGCCGCCACCCGGCGGTAGTCGGCAGCGCGCTCGGCTTCCTCGACCCACTCGAGTTGGCAAGCGGCCGGCGGGTCTCGTTCTTCGAGTGGCGCCCCCTAGACCCACGCCGGCGGGGGGCGGAGGCAGGCGACGAGCTTCGGCCACGGCGGCCTCGACACATGACGAACCGCGACACGCGGCGAGTAGCGTGACGATGGTAACCGCCTCCTGTTTGCAGTCACCAATGGGGCAGTCAATCCGCAAGGGGTGCATGACGTACTCTGGCAGGTGGCGCAACATCATGGACAAGCACTGAAGGCCA
>CAZJCO010000151.1:0-7206 GCA_964544375.1 uncultured Myxococcales bacterium | reverse complement strand
ACCGGACCGGCCATCATCGCCTACTTCGTCAAGGCCCTCGAGGACGGCGCCAATCCCCTCCCCCCCGCCGATACACATGGTAACAAAGCCGTATTTGCCCCCGCTGCGTTTGAGCTGGCGCAGGATATGCCCGGTCATTCTCGAGCCGGTCATACCGTAGGGATGACCGATGGCAATCGCGCCTCCGTTGGGATTGAGTTGCTCGTCGGAGATCCCCAGCTCGCGCTGGCAGTAAAGCAGCTGCGAGGCGAACGCTTCGTTCAACTCGACGACATCCATTTGATCGATCGTCAGACCGAGCCGCTTGAGAAGTTTCGGAACCGCGGACACCGGGCCGATCCCCATCTCCTCCGGCCGGCAGCCGGCGACGGCGAAGCCGCGGAAGATACCCATCGGCTCGACGCCCAGCGCACTGGCACGCTCGCTGGACATGAGTACGGTGGCCGACGCGCCGTCGGCAAGCTGAGAGGCGTTGCCCGCCGTGACCGTGCCGTCTTCTCGAAAAACCGGCGGCAGTGCGGCGAGACCCTCGAGGGTCGTCTGCGGGCGGTTGCACTCGTCCCGATCGCAGACCTTCTCTTCGATGACGGGTTGGCCGTCGTCGCCCTTACGGCTCCAGTTGACGGTCATCGGTACGATCTCGTCGTCGAGAAGACCAGACTCCTGGGCTGCCGCGTACCGCTGTTGACTCATCAGCGCATAGCGATCCTGATCCTCGCGGGAAACGTTATAACGCTCGGCGACGACCTCGGCGGTCTCGCCCATTCCCATGTACACGCCGGGCCACTCCTTCTGCAGTCGGTCATTGATCAACCCGTTGTTGTTCATCAGCCCCTGCCCCATGGTGATGCTCTCGGTGCCGCCGCCGATCGCGACATCGGCACCTTCGAGCACGATCTGGTGCGCAGCCATCGCAATCGCCTGCAAACCGGAGGAACAAAAACGGTTGACTGTGGTCGCGGCGACGGTCGCGGGAAATCCGGCACCCAACGTCGCCACGCGCGCCACGTTCATGCCCTGCGCGCCTTCGGGAAAACCGCAGCCGACGATCACATCTTCTACTTCGGCTCGGTCGACCTGCTCAACACGCTTCATCGCGGCATCGAGGACGTGGCTACACATGTCGTCCGGACGGGTCACGTTGAATGACCCGCGGTAGGATTTGGCGAGCGCGGTTCGGACGCTCGATACGACAACGGCTTCTCTCATCTTTTTGTGGTCTCCTAGCGTAGAATCCGGCCCCTGTTCGGGGCGGCCACGCAACCCTATGCCAATCCAAGCGCGCGTCCAACCCGACCGGCGGCGCGCTTTTACGTCTCCCCGAAACGTCCTCGAGCACGGCAAGGAGAGGATCATGACATTCGATTAGCGCCTTCGTCGCCGTTATAAGTCGTGATCGTGATGGACCTGCCACCCGTCCTCGGGCGCTACGACCGAACCCGAGTCGTCATCTTGGTAACCGGACGCACGGCCGTGAGCCGGGTCGGCGGCGCCGCGGCCGTCGCGCGCCATGTCGCGGCGGCTCGACGCATGGGACTGGATCCGATCGTTCTCTACCCTTCTCGAATGAAAGCACTAGGCGCCGAGATCGCCGGCGAGATTGGCGATCGTGTCATCTGCCTGCCGGCCTCGGACTACCACGCAGCGCCGGACGCCGGTGCCGAGCTGGTCCTGGTGATCGCGGGAGATTGGTATATCGCACCGGCGGCGATCATCGCTTTCATCCAGCGCACACGAGGCCCGGCAGTCGCTCGTTTCCGGGATCGTGGCCGCATCGTCGCACCGCTGGCACGTATCGAAGTTTCGGCTCTGCGCCGGCTCATTCCAAAGCTCGCCGGCAATCCTTCTTCAGAACTCATCAACCAGGCGGCTGCGCCGCAGGCGGTCGAGTTTCCGCTGGCCATAGCCGAACGGCACCGCTTGAGCGACAACGTCGCCGTCGAACGCTGCGAGCAAAAACTCTTTGCGTCTTCGGACGACCTGGCCGATCCGTGGCACTACCGGCTGATCCAGCGTTGGTTGACGATTCCCGCGGCGCGTTTCCTAACCCGTACGCCGGCAACTCCGATGCAGGTTTCCTTGGCCAAAATCGCGGCCGGCTTACTCGCGGCTGCGGCGATCGGTCGTGAGCCTTACGCTAGTGCGCTTCTCGGCGCGATGTTGTTCTTCCTTTCGCGCGTGCTCGACATGGTTGCCGGCGACTTGGCTCGTTCGTCGCTACGGCATGGATCACGGGGCGAGAAGATCGACGTCTGCGGCGATATTTCGGTTCAAATCGCGATCGTTTGGGCCGTCGCCTTCCACCTCGGCGCCGCAACAGCTGCTCTTTCACTCGCCGCTGTTGCCAGCGCCGGAATTTTGGCCAGCGCCTTCGTCGCCTATCGCCGAGTGTTTCGCGGTCTTTGGGAGGCCGAGTCGCGCGGCGAGAGACCGTCGGTGCCACCCGACAACTTCGGCAGTCGTTTTTGGCGGCGCAATGGCGCAACCGCGGCGCTCGTCCTCGCCGCCTTGCTGGCCCAATGGAACGCCTTCTTGTGGGCCGCAGCGGCCGGCAGCCACCTGTTCTGGATTCTTTGGTTGCGCGAAAGCCGACACGGAGCCGTACCAACGTGAGCGACTCGAGCTACGCGATTTCCACTCGTGGCTTGGAGCGCCGTTTCGGCACGCTGCGCGTGTTGCGTGGCGTCGATGTGGACATCGAAGCTAGCAGTACCGTCGCGATCTTCGGGTCGAACGGCGCAGGCAAGACCACCTTGCTGCGCATCATCGCGGGACTGCTGTCGAGCGACCGGGGAGAAGTCCGCGTCTTCGGCACGGCCTTGCCTGGACCGGCGGCATTGCGCCGGCGCATCGGCGTGATTGCGCACGACACCTTCCTGTACGGTGATTTGAGCGCAGCCGAGAACCTCGACTATTACAGCCGGCTTTACGGGGTCCGCAACCGAGACCGCGGCCTCAATCTGCTCGAACGCGTCTCCTTGCTTCACGCTGCGGATCGCGCTGTTCGCACGTTCTCGCGCGGCATGCTGCAACGTCTCGCGCTGGCACGCGCGCTGATGCACGAACCGGACCTCGTATTGCTCGACGAACCCTTCAGCGGGCTCGACCCTTCCGGAGCGGATCTACTGTTCGGCATCATGGCGGAACTCCGAGAAAGCGGCTGTACGATCGTGCTGACGACACACGACTTCGTGCGCGGCCTTCAGAGCGCGGATCGAGCGATCATGCTGCACGGCGGCCGCGTCGCTTGGCAGTCGAGCGACGGCCTCCCAACACCGACCGAAATGGCCGAGGTTTACGCGTCGGTTACTCAGCCAGACGCCAGGGGCTAGAGGAACCAGGCGTGTTCGCACTCATCTGGAAAGACATCCTGCTCGAAGCACGGCGCCGCGAAACATTATCGTCCTTGTTCGTTCTCGGCGTACTCGTGTTGCTCGCTTTCAACTTTGCCATCGACGTTACTGCGGAAAACGTTCTCGCGGTCGGGCCCGGCGTTTTATGGGTGGCCATTTTGTTTTCGTCGATGCTCGGCCTCGGCCGCACGTTCTTCGTCGAGAAAGAAAACGGTTGTTTATCGGGGCTGGTCCTCGCCCCCATCGATCGCAGCGGGATCTTTCTTGCCAAGTTCTTCGTCAACCTGCTCTTCATGACGATTTTTGAAGCGCTGCTTTTGCCGGTGTTCGCACTGTTCTACCGGGTAGACCTGATACCGTTCCTGGCACCGTTGGCGCTGGTCGTGTTCGCCGGAACGGTGGGACTTTCGGCGGCCAGCAGTCTATTCGCACTCGCCGCTCTCGGCACCCGAGCACGCGAATTGATGCTCCCCCTGCTCGTTCTACCGTTGGAAATTCCGCTCCTGATCGCGGCCGTAAAAGCAACCTCGGTAGTCATGAACGGCCAAACCCTGGCTGCCGCCGGCGGTTGGACCAACATGTTGATCGCCTTCGACGTTCTTTTCGTTACGATCGGGTGGTTGGCCTTTGAGTACGTCTCGGTAGACTGAACAATCTCCTCTCGGAGAAAGGAATGAAGGAACTACGTAGATGATCGAGCGAACCGAGGGTTTCTTGATCCGGGTCTTGCCGTGGCCGACGGCGGCGACCTTCCTGCTGACGCTATGGGCGGTGTTTGTGTGGGTGCCGACCGAGCGCATGCAGGGCCCGGTTCAACGAATTTTCTATTACCACGTGCCTTCGGCCTGGGTCTGCTTTCTGGGATTCATGGTCGCCTTCTGCGCCAGCATCGCCTACCTGTACAGCCGTCGCCGTGATTTCGACCACGCGGCCCACGCCGGCGTCGAAGTCGGCGTCTTGTTCGCCACGATCGTATTGGTCACCGGACCGTTCTGGGCACGGCCGATCTGGGGAACCTGGTGGACCTGGGACTCACGGCTTACGACGACCCTGATCCTCTGGCTCATCTTCGTCGCCTACCTGTTGCTGCGACAGTTTACCCAGGGAAGCGAAACCGGCGCCCGCTTTGCGGCTGTGCTGGCAATCGTCGGTACCCTGGACATCCCGCTGATCATCCTATCCACGAGGCTTTGGCGGACGATTCACCCGCAGGTCCTGAAAACCCGCGAAGGCGGATCGGGGCTCACCGATCCATCGATGCTGACGACACTGCTCCTCTGTGTCGTCGCGTTTACCATGCTGTTTGCCTGGCTGTGGGCGCTACGTGTGAGAACCTTGCGTTTGGAAGAGAGAATCGACCTGCTCGGCGAAGAACTCGAACGAGGAATTCACTAACGATGAAACATCTTTACTACCTGGGTGGCGCATACACGGCGATCTGGATCCTCTTGTTTTTCTACGCGCGACGGCTGAGCGTGCGCTCGAACGCTCTCACGAAGCGCGTCGAAGAACTCGAGAAAATCGCCGGCGGCAAAGGCGCCGCCTGACCCATCTTCTGTGATTTATTGGATCGCGACGGTTGCGATCCGCCGCCGATGGACCGACTCAACCCCCTGCCGCTAGGCGTCCGTGCTCAACGCTTTTGGATCACGGCCAAAATGGTCGTCGCGATCTACGCTGGCTACAAGTCCCTGCAGGTTTGGGGCGCCGTCACCGGCCGTTCCAGGCATCGCCAATTTTACTGGCGTCAACATCGGCGCAGCGCCCTGCGGATCCGCAACACCGCGGTGCAACTGGAAGGGCTGTTGATCAAGGCGTGCCAGTTCGCCGGTAGCCGAGCGGACATTCTGCCGCGCAGTTATGTCGAGATTCTTTCCGAACTGCACGACCGCGTACCTCCGCGACCGTTTGGGGTGATCCGGCCATGGATCGAGCGACAACTCGGCCGACCGCTCGACGAATGCTTTGCAACTCTTTCTCAGCGTCCGATTGCGGCCGCATCGCTAGCACAGGTCCATCGAGGCACCCTGCACGACGGAACCGAGGTCGCCGTAAAGGTACAATACCCCGACATCGACCGCATCATCGCGACGGATCTGTCGAACTTTTCGTTCTTCATCCACCTACTGGCCCGGCTCGAACGGCGCTTCGACTTGCGGATTCTGCTCGACGAAGTCCGTGCGCTGATTCCCCTCGAACTCGATTTCGTCAACGAAGCGCGCAATGCGCGAAGATTCACTGCCAACTTCAAGGGCGATCCGGCGGTAGTCTTTCCCGAGCCCCTAGAACGGCTGAGCTGCCGTACGATCTTGACGATGTCCTATATCGAGGGGATCAAGATATCCGACGTTGACGCGCTCGAACGCGCGGGAATCGACAAACACGGCGTCGCCGAACTGCTCCTCAGGACCTACCTCAAGCAGATCCTCGATCACGGCTTCTTCCACGGCGATCCCCATCCGGGCAATCTTCTGGTCCGCCCCGGACCGGTGCTGGTCATCGTCGACCTCGGCCTTGCCAAGGAATTCTCTTCTCAACTGCGTATCGCCGTCGTCGCCCTTGCCGCAGCCATCATCGCCGGCGACTCGCGGCGTATCGGCGAAGCTTTTCGCGCTCTCGGCTTCCGCACAAAACATGACGGCGACGATACGTTCGAGACGATGGGCGAGTTGTTTCTCGGACAGGCCTTCAAGGCCGGTCGTGCCTACGCCGACGTCACCATGGTCGAGCGCATCGGCGAGGAACTGTTTGCTGCCTTGCGCCAAAATCCACTGGTCGAGGCACCATCGGATTTGTTGCTCGTCCTGCGTGTCATGGGCTTGCTCAGCGGCATCGGCAAACAGCTCGATTCACGCGTCGACCCGACTACCGCAGTGCTGCCATTTCTCCTCGGAACCACCTCCGCAGCCTCTTCCTAGGTAGGAGCGGCCGAACGCCTCACCCGCCGCGGGCGGTCCGTACCGGCTCGAGCAGACGCGCAACGTACTTGCCAAGAACGTCCGCTTCGATGTTCACCTGGCTTCCCGGTTTTTTGAGGCCGAGCGTCGTCACCTCGGCGGTGTGCGGTATGATCGCGACTTCGAACCCATCTTCGCGGCAGGCAAAGCAGGTCAGACTGATACCGTCGACCGCGATCGACCCTTTTTCGACCGTCAACCGGGAAAGATCCGACGGTATGCGAAACACGTAGATCGACGATTCTCCTTCGGGACGAATCGCTTCGATACTGCCGACACCGTCGATATGCCCGGAAACTACGTGTCCTCCGAGGCGATCCCCGAGCGCCAGCGGACGTTCGAGATTCACGCGATCGCCGACCGAAAGAGACCCCAATGTGGTTCGCCTCAGGGATTCGGCAGAAACCTCGACGCGGAACTGCCGGCCGCCTTTTTCGACGATCGTCATGCAGGCTCCATCGATCGCGATGCTGGCGCCACAGCCCGAGTCCTCGAGATCGAGCGCGGTTTCGACGGTCAGCCCGCTGCCCGCTTCGAGCGCCTCGACCGCGGTAATCGTTCCCAAATCTTCGACGATACCGGTAAACACAGACGCCTCAGCGTTTCCTCGTCAGCACGCTGCGAAACCACTTGCTGACCCAGGTCTCGCCTCCCCGCTCCTGCAGCAACTCCAGTTCCCCTTTGTCTAGCCAAATGCCGCCGCCAGAAGGACACTCGCCGATCACACCGCGCTCGAAGGCCAATAGCTGGCCCCGGGCGACGTCGTCGACGTGGACCACGTTGAGCCCGGTATCGACGAAGGCCGGCATGCGCCCGCGCGCGGCCTCGACGATCATGCGCCCGGTCGGCGTCGGCTTGACGTCGCCCGGGCCGACCGGCGTCGAGGGATTGACGAT
>CAZJCO010000150.1:0-7222 GCA_964544375.1 uncultured Myxococcales bacterium | reverse complement strand
ATCGGACCGTGAAACAGCACCGGGATCCAGCCCACGGCAAGCCCGAGCAACATGCAGAGCAACGGATACGGCACGCGTGCCGCCTGTTCCCGCATTGAGATCAAGCCGCTTTGCCCTCCATCGCTCTATAGCTCCTCGGGGTGAGCCAGCAGGTATTTCAGCCGCTCGAGCCAGCGCGCACAATAGAAGCCGTCTTCGACCCGTTCGTCGTAGGTGTGCTTGAGTTCGAAGACCTTCCGCACCTCGATGCGCTTCTTGTCGACGACGACGGGCGCATGGTGCACCCTGCCCATGACGACGAAGATCGGGATCGTACCGTATTCGTAGTTGTGATGGTAGCAGGCATCGATGCCGACGCTGCCGAGGTTGGCGACAAAGACCGAAGCGAACATCGGGTCGTTGGCGATCATCGAAGCGGGAAATAGGTTCCAGTCGTGCAGCTTGCGCGCGCCGCGCATCAACAGGCGAAGCAAGAACGGCGGCGCCCGCAGCAGCAACCCGATTTCTTTGTCCGTTGCGGACTCGCGCCCGGACCTGCCGCCCGACAGCATGTCGTAGACGCCGTCGACCATCTCGACCAGCGTTTCGGCGGCCGGGAAACAGCGCTTGCAGGTAAAAATCGGCGCGTTTTCCTCCATGCTCTGTTTGGCGCTAAAGGAGATCCAGACCCCTCGGCGTTGGTAGAGACGGCCGCCCGCGAGAAATCGATTCAGCCGCGGTCGCTCGTGAAAAACGTGCGCCAAGCCGCGCAATAGCAGGTGAAACATGGTTGCCTGCCGGTCGGCGGGCCGGTTTTTGTTGAACTCTTCGAGAAACGCTTCGAGCGGTGCAACTTCGATCTGCTGTTTGCACAAGACGAAGCATTCGGTCCGCGTCGGCATCAGAAACGGCATGATCCGCCGCACCGGGTGCACATCGGCAACCAGGTCGCCGTCCGTTCTAGGAAACACGGGCACGCTTTTCCCTCCTCAAGTCATCGATCCATCGATCCGTGTTGCGCAGCGCAAGTGCAACGATCGTTTCCATCGGATTGACCGCCACCGACGACGGGATGTTGCTGGCGTCGGCAACCACCAGACCGCTCATGCCGTGCAGCCTGCCGGCCGCGTCACAACCGCCTTCGACGGCATCTCGAGACATACGACAAGTGCTCATGATATGCACGGTCATCAACTCGATGTCGCTCTTCTGCCGGCGCCGTCGATCAATGCGGTCTAGTTCCTCCACGCGATCGAGTTCCGGCAGGTGCCCGAAAGGCAGTAACACTTTTCGAGCGCCCGCGGCAAACATCAGTTCGGCCACCAAGCGCACCCCCCGATGGACCCGCTCAACGTCGCGAGGCGACATCTCGAATCGCATCCACGGCTGCCGGTCGGGCCCGAGACGCACCCGTCCCTTGCCGTCGTCTTCGACGAGGCAGGCGGCCGTCAACATATGATTGTAGAGTTCCATCTTGCGGCCGTGGGAGTTTCCGAAGCCGGCGATGCCGGTCGCGAGCAAGCCGGGCGGCACGGCCGCATAACCGATGAGGATGCCCTCATCGAGGAATTCGTGGATCTGATGCGCCTGGTGCGCCCCGCGCCAGGGATCGAGTCGCTGGTCGAAGATACCTACGACTTTGGCGTTCGGATGCGTGTGAAGCCCCCGGCCGATCATGCGCCCAGGTACACGACTGCGCAGAAGGATGCCCGGCGTGTGCCGCGCACCGGCCGCCAGTACGACCAAGCGCGCCCGCACCTCGAAGGGGCCGTAGCGCCGGCCGCGTTCGTCGACGAAGCTGCCGCACGCGCCAACGGCGCGACCGTTGCGCACGAGCACGCGAGAAACTCGCGCGTGCGTCACGAGCCGAGCTCCGGCCATCAGCGCACGCGGAATCTCGCTGACCAGCATCGATCGTTTGGCTCCGGTCGGACAGCCCAGACCGCAATTATTGAGACCGACGCAGCGGCTCATGTTGCGCGGATTATCTTCGACGGACCATCCCAGTTTGCGAGCGCCTTCAACGAACAAGCGGTCGTTTTGTCCTAGGGTGTCCTGGTTTTGGTACTCGACATGAAGAATACGCTCGGCGTCGTCGAAATACGGAGCCATGCTGCGCGGGTCGGTTCCGTCCAGCCCGAGATCGTCGCTCCAGTGGCGCAGCACTCGCTCCGGCGTCCGCCAGCACATGCCGCCGTTGACCACCGTCGATCCGCCGACGCAGCGCCCCTCGGCGAACAAGATCGGCGGGTCGCCGAGAATCGCCGAGGTGCCGGCATCGCGATACAGTCGCTGCGAAGAACGAATCGGGTCGGTGTGAAACGCTTCGGTGCGGCAGAGACCGCCTTCTTCGAGGATCAGCACATCGTAGCCGGCGTCTCGCAAGCGCGCCGCCGCAGGCGCACCGCCGGCGCCGCTGCCGATCACAACGACATCGCTACGATAGCGTCGAACGGCGGTACGCGGTCCGAGTTGGAGACCGTTTTCTACGTTGACGTAGCGCAGGGTGTGCTCCGGCGGGCGGCCGTCACGGAGCGCTTCGTTCACGGTCGTCACCGGCCACGTCCCGTGGCATTGCGCGGATTGGCCAAATCGGCCGGCATCGCCACCAGCCGCGCTCGGCGCGCCGTGAGTTCGTCGGCGCGCCGCTGCCAATCGACGCCGAGCGCGACAAGGACCTCGGGCTGTTGGTAGAAGACGATGAGTACCAACGAGCGCAGTCCGGCATAAACAGTGGGAAGCGGCGCGCGCGCGTGCGCCACGCGCCCTAGATACTCGGTGGCACGGTCGCGCTCGAGCGAGGAAAAGCGTCGGAAACCGAAACCGAGCAGGGCCGGAGCAAACTCGAGCAGCCACAGGCCAAACGGAAAGCCCCAACGCGCCGGCGCCGGCATGTAAGGAACGAAGCTCAGACAATCGCGAAGGACACTGCCATCCGACGTCTGCTCGAACGGCGGTTGCGTCGGCCGAAGGACTCGAATGGACGCACGCAAGATACGAAGAGTCGTGCGCCCGTAGCCGGGAGGAAGCGGAACGCTAGTTGAGCGGAGACGCACGGGCACTCGCCGAGTCTATTAAACACCGCGGGATGCGTCCATAGGAGAAACGCCTAAGACCCACCCGCCTGGGGTAAGACAGCTCGAATTGTTCGTCGCCGGCCGCTTGTTATGATGTTGGCATGAGCGGACGCTTGCGCACGACCGGCGACGTGCTGCGCGGGGCGAATCCGGACGCCGCGGAAATTGCCGAGAGCTTCGACCGGTTGGACCCGGCCGAGCGTATTTGCCAGGCGCGAAGCTTACACGGCCGTCGCCTACAACGCGCGCTGTGGCAGGCGGTCGCGAACAATCCGAGGATTAGCGTAGCCGACTTGATACCGCCGGATTATCCGACGGAAACGCCGGTGGTATTTCACGGCAAGAACTCGCTGCCGGTTTTTACCGAGTTTCAAAAGATTTGCTTTCGGCCCGATGGCGGACCGCCGGATCGCTACTGGGGTTACAACGAAACGCCGATCAAGCGGATCATCGGGCCGGGCTATTACGTGTTGCGCAACACTCCGGACAGCCCCCACGGAGCAAGTGCTTTCGACTACACGCTTCGACCGCAACGGCAGCTTTCGGGTTGGCCGGAGCTCCGGCCCAACCAGGCTGGGCTCTCACGCTTTATTTACAACGGCACGATCGACTACATGCGCCGCGTCGCACGCGAGGTGTTTATCGGCCAAGCTACACGCGAGGGCAAAGGCATCGACTCTTACTTCGTCATCGTACGCGAATTGCGTAGCTGAATCATCGGCGGCGCGATCTCATACTGACCCGCCGAGGCTTTTCAGCAGTTCGTAGGTCCTATGCTCCCCGTCGGCTCCGCTGTCGGAGAAGATCGCAGCGTAGAAATCGCTTGCTCCCGCATCCCGTACGCGCTCGAGTCCTTCGCGAACCTGCGCCTCGTTGCCGACGATGGCCACGTCGGCCGGGCCGGCGGCTTTCTCGGCGTCGAGGCAGGCGCGATAGACAGGCAGGTAACCGTAATGCTCGAGTTGCTTTGCCGCCAGCGAACGGGCCGCCGATTCATCGTCCGTGACGCAGACCGGCAGCGAACACACCACCCGCGGCATGGACCGTCCCGCTTCTTGTGAGGCTCGCTGCAACTCCGGAACGACGGTTTGCCCCAAGTAGCCAGGACCCGCCAGCCAGGTAAGCGTGCCGTCGCACAGGCGCCCACAAAGCGCGAGCATTTTCGGCATCAACGCACCGATCAGGATCGGAAACGGCGAGCCGCCGGGCACCTCGAGCGTTGCGTTCACCTTGTACATCTTACCGTCGACGCTACAGGCGCCGTCGTTGACCAGATCGCGAACGATACTGACGTATTCGCGCATGTGAGTAATCGGCCGATCGTAGGCAAGGCCGAACATCGACTCGATGACGATCTGATGGCTACGGCCAAGCCCGAGCGCAAGGCGTCCTTCGGTAGCAACGTTGACCGTCGATGCCTGCTGCGCCAGCGCGTGTGGATGACGGGGGTAGGTCGGCACCACGGCGGTACCAAGTTCAATGCGGCTGGTCGCTCGGCCCGCCATCGCGAGCACCGTCAAGGCATCGAATCCGAAAATATGGGCCAGCCAGGTCGAGGCAAATCCATCGCGTTCGGCGGCAACGAAGCGATCCACGGCCTGCTCGAGCGTCGTCGACTTGCCGAGGTTCATCATCAGTCCAATCTTCATACAAAACCTCTATCGCGGCAGTGCTCAACTAAAGTACGAACCGGCAGCCAACGGAAACGCCGCGCTCGGCGCGTTTGCCGACGCGATGCATTTTGTACGTTGTCCGTTTCTGCTAGCGATGGATTCCGGAGGAACCGCCATGGCGCGCTGGCAATACACGACAGGGCTTCACGACATCGGCAACGGCTGCTTTGCTTGGCTGCAGCCAGACGGGTCGTTTGGCTGGAGCAACGCCGGTCTGATCCGCGGCGAGGGCGCGTCCTTATTGGTCGACACACTGTTCGACCTGCCACTGACCCGCACGATGCTCGACGGCATGCGCTCGGTAACCGATGACGCGCCGATTTCCACTCTGGTCAACACCCACGCCAACGGGGACCACTGTTGGGGAAACCAGCTCGTGCGCAACGCGGAAATCGTCGGCTCGCGCGCCTGCCGCGACGAAATGATGTCGGAACTACAGCCAGACACCTTGGCGGCTCTGGTCAAGACCGAGGGGCTGGGAGCGGGCGCGGACTATCTACGCGAGCGGATGCGTCCCTTCGACTTCGACGGCATCACCGTCACGCCGCCGACGCGCGTGTTCGAAGGACGGCTCGAGCTCGACGTCGGCGGTCGCCGGCTCGAACTCATCGAAGTGGGTCCGGCGCACACCAGCGGAGACGTCCTCGCATACGTACCGGAAGACCGCATCATGTACACTGGAGATATTCTTTTCATCGACGGTACGCCGATCATGTGGCGCGGTCCGGTATCGAACTGGATTGCCGCCTGCGACCTGATGCTCGGCCTAGAGTTGGAAGCGATCGTGCCGGGTCACGGACCGATCACGGACCGTCGAGGTGTCGAGCAAGTCCGCTCCTACCTCGTCTACATCGAGGCCGAAGCGCGCAAGCGCTACGAAGCCGGCATGACGGCCGAAGACGCGGCAAGGGACATGGCCCGCGGCGACTTCCCCGCCCTACCCGATCGTGAGCGGCTGGCCGTCAACGTAGACACGCTTTACCGCGAGTTCCGCGGCGAGCAAGCGGCGAGCGCCGATATTATCCCGCTGCTCGATTTGATGGCCGAGCTTGCCTGAAAAATGCACGCCCGCCGAGGCCGCATCGATCGTCAAACCCGCTCGATGATGGTCGCGATTCCCATACCACCGCCAATGCACATCGTGATCAGCGCGGTCGTCGCATCGCGTCGTTCGAGTTCGTCGAGGGCGGTGCCGACGAGCATGCCACCGGTCGCGCCAAGGGGATGACCGAGGGCGATCGCGCCGCCGTTGACGTTGACGATATCCGGGTCGACTCCGGTCTCCTTGAAAAACTTCAAGACCACCGCGGCAAAGGCTTCGTTGATCTCGATCAAATCGATGTCCTTCCACGTCATGCCTGCTTTGGCCAATGCGCGCTCGGAGGCCGGGGCCGGAGCGGTCAGCATGATCACCGGCTCGTCGCCCATCGTCGCAACGGCTTTGACCTTGGCCCGGGGCTTTACCCCGGGGTGTTCGCGCAGATAACGCTCGGAGGCGACGAGCACGGCCGAGGCACCATCGACGATGCCGCTGGAGTTGCCCGCGTGGTGGACGTGACGCATCTCGCTGACTTGAGGATAGGTTTTCATCGCCTTCTCGTCGAAGCTGAGTTCGTCGCCTTCCTGAACATACTGGGCAAGCTGAGCGAACGAAGGCTCCAACGAGGCCAAGCCTTCACGCGTCGTCTGCGGACGCGGATGTTCATCACGGTCTAGGAGTAGGTTCCCCTCGGCATCTTTGACGGGGACGAAACTCGTGGCGAAGCGTCCCTCCTCGACCGCCGCCTTGCACTTCATCTGGCTCTCGAAAGCAAAGTCGTCACAGTCTTCGCGCGAGAACCCTTCGAGTGAAGCGATCAAATCGGCGGAAATACCCTGCGGTACCAAAGGATAAAGCTGGCGCAGGTGAGAGTTATGACCGTCGAGCCCGTGCTTGTCGGCGCCCATCGGCACGCGCGACATGCTCTCCACGCCGCCTCCGACCACCAGGTCTTGGAAACCGGCTGCGCATCCCATGAAAGCAAAATTGACCGCTTGCTGGCCCGAACCGCAGTAGCGGTTCAGCGACAATCCGGTCACCTGCGTCGGCCAGCCGGCAACCAGCGCAGCAAAGCGGCCCATCGCGCCGCCCTGCTCGCCGACTTCCATCACGCAGCCAGCGACCACGTCTTCGACCTCGCCCGGATCGAAGTCCACTCGCTGCTCGAGTGCCTTGAGGCAGGTTCCGAGCAGTTCCTGCGGGTGTGTCTCGTGCAGGCGTCCCGACGACTTTCCCTTGCCGCGCGGCGTGCGCACGGCGTCCAGAATGAATGCCTCTCCCATGTTGTCGAGCCTCCCTAGGCTGTCGATACGAGCGAATCGGGAACAGAACGTTTGACTGTATCCCGTTCGGCAATCCTCGCGAACCACTCGGACAGGGCCGGCCGGTTCTCGGAGATCGCGGCGCCGAGGGCTCTGCTCACGCCCCACATCGCGAACAAGCGGTGCTCGCCC
>CAZJCO010000149.1:0-7232 GCA_964544375.1 uncultured Myxococcales bacterium | reverse complement strand
AGGCCGCCGATACCCTCGAGCTGGCTGGTGGTCGCATAGAGGCCGAAGAGGTCAACATCGTCGTTGGTCGTGTTGGCGTCGTACTTCTTGACACGCACGAGTTGTGTGAAGAATCCCGTCGCCTTCCAGCCGCCAACCGAAACCACGCCGGTGACGCCGTCAAAGCTCCGCCGGGTATTGGACCAATCCAAGGGGCTGACCAGCCGCTGCTTGCCCAGCAGCATCTCCTGGCGACCGGCACGCACTTGCAGCGAGCCGTCGTCGCCGAGTGGCAAGACCAACTCGCCAAAGCCGTTTTGCAGATCGAGTTCGTCGACGTCGAGCGTCCGACGGCCGCCGCTGATGTCCCGATCGGTCGCCAGCGAACTCTTGCCCTCGACGAACAGCCGCAGCATGTGCCCAAGATGCAGGTCCGCGTGCGCGCGCATTCTACTCAACAGAAACACACCGTCGGAATCGGCCGGAGCGCCGAAACCGAAGTTGCTCCAGCCTTCGAGTCGCTCGCGCAACTGGCCGCCAAAGCTGGCCCACAGCAGACCGTCGTCGGTCAGCGCAACATACTTGATGGCATCGAAACGGCCGTCGCGTTGATCGGCCGGAACGTTGGCGAGTACCGACCAGTCCTCGTTTTGGCGTAGCACCTGGGCTTTCGGCCGCGCGACATCGCCGGCCCAGGCTCGGCCGCCATCGGCAAGCTGCGCCACGGCGGCAACCACCACCGAGAGTGCGACCAACGCCATCACGCGACCTAAACGGCTGCGCGTTCTATCTCGAACGGAACTACCTTGCATCGGAAATCCCCCTTTCTCCTTATCTATTTATCCTTCGGCGACCCTGCTGCGTCGGCCGAACGACGTTTGTTACATCCAGGACATGCGCATCTGCATCGGCTGCTTGAGCAGCCACAAACTAAACACGCTGAACATCACCATCGCCGCCAACATCGTAAACTGACTGCGCCGTACCGCACGAGCTTCTCCGTAGAGCCCGCCGGCGACCCGGTGCGTCGCCCATAGGCTATAAACGTGGCCGACCAATACCAGCAACACCTGGATCGCCCACAGCGTCTGCGCGTGAACCAGCGGCCCGATCGACCACTGCGCGGTACCAAACAGGTTCCACTCCCATCCGAAGGGATCGGATAGCAGGGCGAGGAGGCGCTGCCCTTCCATCATCAGATGCTCGCTGTTGTGCGCCAGATGGTAAAATAGCGCGATCGGCAGCAGGCCGTAGGCAAAGCGAACGAAGTGCTCCCGGTAGGGACCGCTCGCACCGCCCATCAGACGAGAAATTGCGACCAGCAGCGCGTAGAGCGCAATCGGTCCGAGCATGATCGCCGCCATTCCCACGGTGAACGCCAGAGCCTCGCCGATACCCAAGGACGCCTGCATCCAGTCCGTCATGCGGCCCCACGCTCCCGTCATCGTCAGGCCATGAAAGCCGGTAAGCGACAACATCAACAGGGCCAGATACGCCTCGTCGGATCGTGGCCGGGTATGCAAGCGGAGATCTTCGGCCCACGGCCGTAGGTTGAGAGCGACGTTGTCGTGGTCGCAGGTCTTGACGCATTCCATACAGGAAATGCAGTAGGTATTTTGCGTCATCGACCCGAGGTACTGAAAGGTCGGGCATGCTTGGCCTTTCTCGCTGCCGCGGTAACAGGCGTGGCTGCTACAGTCGCGGCATACCCCTTGGTCGCGCGCGCGAACTTCTACCGGCGAAAACAGCGCATACAAACCGCTGATTCGGCCGACCAAGCAGCCATAACGGCAGAAAGACTTCCGTTCGAACAAGAAGGCCGACACGAACGCCATTGCCAGCATCGCCAAGGCGAACCAGGCGGTGGCGCGGGGCTTCATCGTCACCGAAAAACCCAGTTCGACCCAAGTGAGGGCAATGAACAACAGCGTGGCCGGCCAGATGTTGCGAAGCACCCGCGGCCAGACCAGTCCCAGGCTGCTGCGACCGCCGCCTTCGGCCCATCCGGCCAGCGCGTCCCAGGGACAGACGTAGCACCAGGCCTTGCCGGCATAGAGAATCAGCAAAACGAGCCCGCACCACCACACCGTCCAGGTGAGCAGTGGCGCGATGTTCTTCGTCGGAAGCTGCGTGCCGAACAATCCGGCCGCGATGATCAACACGAACCAGCCCGCAACCGCCGCTTGCAAGACGGGCCGCGTGGCGCGGTGCGCAAGCAAACGACGGAGCCAGCCGATGCGGAGCAGATCAACGCGAGGTCGAGAGCCCTCGCCTGCCGACTCCTCGCCGACGCGGCTCTCACGAATGTCGATCACCAAAAAGGAAAGCAGCAAGACGATCGCGATGCTCCCGTAATAGACCGGTGCCGGAAGCCCGCTCATGCCGGACCCGTGATGCATCGCCATACCACCATGGGACATCTGCATGGCAGCGGCTCCGCCGGCGCCTCCCATGGTCCCCATGTTCGCCATCGCCGCGCAGTGCGCGGCCGGCATCTGCACTGCTGCAGGCGTGCCCGCCGCCACGTCCGCGCCCCCGCCCGCGTCCGCGCCCCCGCCCGCACCAGCCTCTTCGGCTGCGAGCACCGGGGTTGCAATCGCCATACCTGCGGTCTTGGATGCTTGCACCGCAGCCTCGGGCGACCACCAGAGAGCGTCGATGAGAATCATCGAAACGATGACGCCGGCACAAAGGTACGGAAAAGCCAGCAAGAAGTTTCGCCGAAAACGTTGCACTCGGCTCACGACAGCACCTCGCGAGCCGTCGCCAGGCGACGTCGTTCGATCTTGATTCGAGCGGCACGGACTACCAGCAAGAACAGCAGAACGCCCGCGCCAACCGCGGCCAGCACCACCCACGGGGAGCCGGGTTCGCCGACGACGATCGGAAGATCGATCTTCCAAGGCGCACCGGCGGCGTCGAACTCAATCCGGGCCGTATAGTTCCCCTCGCTCTCGAAGCGGGGATAGAACTTGTAAATACGGTCTTCGAGGCGTGCATCGACCGGGCCGTAGACCACCGGATCCTCGCCGATCATGCGATCCTCGATCACCGTCAGACGCACACCGCCGCCAAAGGGCGCGCCCTGCTGCGCGTCTTTAATGTACACGTGCAGCGAGGAGGACTCTCCGGGAACCGGCGTACCGGGATAACCGGTCATCTTCACTTCGTAGGGGCCGGTCTGAACACGGTAGGTGAGCACCGGAGCCTGCGGGTAGTCTTCTTCGTAGGCATAGTGGGGAATGCCGAGGATGTGGTGCGCCTGCACCGGCGGCGCCCACGCGAGAAGAGCAAACAGCAAGACCGCTGCCGCGGCGCGCGCGCCTGCTGGAGTCTTCCGCTGCACGGTCGCCGCAGGAAGCGCCAAGCCGTAGCCGAGCGCGTCGTCACCGCAGGCATCGATGCAGACGCCGCAGTTGTCGCATTCGAGTCCCATTTCGCCCTGCATGGGATTGAGCCCCATCGGACAGGCCGCAACGCAGAGCGCGCAATCGGTGCACGACGATTGGTGCAGTTTCACACGCAGCGGCCGAGCGGCGCCGATCAAGCTGTAGAGGCCGCCACCGGGACACACGTAGCGGCACCACCAGCGGCGGGAAAGCGCCACCTCGAACAGGGCGATCCCGACCAACACGATGACCATCCAACTGAAACCGGCGGTCCAGCGCAGGGGCTGTCCCAACTCGGCGCGGTCGAAGATCGCGAACACGCCGTCGTGCAATTCGCGGCTGAGCAAGGCAGGCGGATACACGTACCCGAGCACCGGCATCGAAACGACCGCGGCCAGAATGATGCCGGCGGCGAGCAGTGCGTACTTGGTCGCGCGCGCAAAGCGCAGATTACGCGGCGGCGCCTCTAAAAAACGAAGCAGCCCGCGCAGTTTGTCGGTCATCTCGAGGAGCAAGCCCATCGGGCAAATCCAAGAGCAAAACACGCGACCGAGAAGCAGGGTAGCAAGCAACGGAACGATCAAGCCGACGAGCAAGACACGCGGGAAATGCTTGGTCGCAGCAACGCTCTCGGCTGCCGCCAGCGGATCGGTCAGCGAGACGGGACCGATTTCCGCCGACCATGCGCCGCCACGCAGCGCCTGGGCGTGCGCCAGCACCGCTTGGCGATCGCGTTGCATGCGGCCCGCGCGCTCGCGCTCCGCACCGGGAAGCATCCGCATGAGGGCATCGGTCGCCGCCAGCATGCGGCCGGGCAATGTCTCGGCCCAGGCTCCCAAGTGCTGGTCGAGTTCACGGGCGGCAAGATAGTTGTGATAGCGCGCGACCGTAGGCACCGCGATGATAACGGCCAACACGCCGATTTGCACTAGCCGACGGGCGAGTTGCAGGCGGCCTGGCAGGCGCGGCTTTTTCATGCTGCCATCCTCTCGCGATCGACTCGATTGCGGTTGCTGCGTACCCGAATCGCCCGCCGATCACGCACGATGCAAACTTCCTCGCACAGCCCGCAGCCAACGCAGGCATCGTCATGAACCACCGGCGCGTTGCGTAGTTCTTGCGTGATCGCCCTGTCGCGCAATGGACACGCCGTGTGGCACGCACCGCAAACGCCGCTGCCGTTATGGGAGACGCACAGGCGCTCGTCGACTTGCGCCACGCCCATGCGCGCTTGCCCACGATCGGTTAGGATCTCGATCGAACCGGCCGGGCAGGTTTCGCCGCAGGCAAGACAAAGCGTGCACCCGCGCTCTGCCGGATCGATGTAAGGCGTACCGTGCAGCGAGCCGGCTTCGGGGCCGAACAACTCGATGCAGTGCGCCTCGCAAGCATCCGCGCAGCGCGTGCAGCGAACGCAACTGGCGAGAAACGCAGCTTCGTCGAGCGCTCCCGGTGGACGGACGATGCCAAGATCGCCCCGCTCCCCCGCAACGGCGCTCGCCGAGCGGCGAGCGCGAACGAATCCGATGGCCAACGCGCCGCCGACTAGCACCCGAACGCCGAAGCTCAAACCGTCACGCACCAAGGCGCGCCGGGCGATGCGAGCGCCGGCGCCGCTCACGCAAGACGCTCCTTGCTCGGACGAACACGGATCGCCTGAGGGTAGTGTACGCAACTGCGCTCGCACAAGCCGCAGCCGACGCACGCCGAGGCATCGACCATGGGGCGTTCCCACAGGCCGGCACGCAGCGCGACGCCTTCGAACGGACAGGCGCGCACGCAGGCCCCGCAGGAGGCGCCGTTGAACGAGTAACAGAGGTTGGTATCAACCTCTGCCGTTCCCATCTTGACCTGCTCACGAATAACGGTCGCGGTCTTGGCCGTGAGCCGCAGGGCACCCGACGGACAAGCTTCGGTGCACAGCAGATAATCTCCGGGAACACCGTTGCACAACATGCAGGCCTGGCGGCGCGCGACCAGCACCGGCGTTCCCCGTTCTCCGTCGCCCGGACGCAAGGCAACCGCGCGCCCCGTGGTCTCGGTGAAGGTCATGATCGCGCGGTTCGGGCAGGCGTCGCCGCAACGGCCGCAACGTATGCAGGCAGCGAGGAACTCCGCCTCCGCTAGCGCGCCCGGTGGCCGCAACACGCCGGCAGCGCGCGCGCTGCTACCGCGCGCGGCAAGTAGACCCGCACCGCTCACGCTGGCGACCGTCAGTGCGCCGGTTCCCAATCGCGAGAGAAAGCGGCGGCGCGTGAGCTTAGCAGCCACTCGTCTCCCCTAGACGCGTTCGATGCGCGCAGCGATCTTCTTGTAGTCGGCCTGGCCCGAGACCGGGTCCCACGCACGGTGGCTTACCGCGTTGACCATCCAGCGGTTCTTCGCCGGATCGGCGCTGTCGGCCACCGACAGGTTCCACGGGCTGAACAAGTAGCCGGCCGGCACCGTATTGCGCGCCGGGCGCACGATCGAACCGCTGCCTCCGACCGATGCACGCGCCTCGTAGCTACCCCGCCGCGTCACCACACGAACGCGCTCGCCGTCTTCAATGCCGAAGCGCTCGGCGTCTTCCGGACTGAGCTCGACGTATTGCTCGGGAACCAGCTTGAGCGTGGTCGCTCCACGGATCGTCTTGGCGGTGTGGAAGTGCTCGTAGACGATTCCCAACCCGAGCCAGAACGGATACTTGTTCTGCTTGACGGCATCGCCCAGCGACTTGCTGCGATCGTCGTAAAAATCGAGGTCGGGCAATTCCGGTGTGAGAGCCAGATCCCGCGCGCGTTTGAGCAGCTCGGGATTCTTGTACAGCCACGGGCCTTCTCCCGGCTTGGCGCCGTATTTGCTCAACTCGGCGGTAACTTCCTTGATGTATTTGCCGCCTGGGCCGTAATCCTGCTCGCACAGCTTGAAATGCGCCTTGCCGTCTTTGTGACGGAAGTTCGCGTAGGGCGGGTTCTTCCAACCTTCCTGGTGCATGTAACGCCGTTTGACGCCGCCCTTCTTCGCCGTTTCGTACGTCGGCGCCGGCCACTGCACGCCGCGCAGGAGCCTTAGCTGATCGTAGAGGCCGATACCGTCGCGCTCGCGCACCTCGAGCATGCCGGTCAAATCGGCGTCCGATCCCTTGGAAGCTCGCACGATGTCCTCGAACACTTCTTCCGGATCGTAGAAGTGCTGGCCGTACGCGTTCGACAGCTTCTTCTCGTAGGGGATGATCTTGTCGGCGTCCAGACCGAGCCGGTTGGCGATCGCCTTGCACTTGTCGATCGCCAGGTCCATGTCGGGCAGCGCCTCCTTGAGGACCTCGTCGCGTTCGTTCCGCGCCACCATCACGCCGTCGCACACGTAGACCCGGCGCTCGGATTGGATGTAGGTGCCGCCGGTCCATTCCCCCCAGGTCATCGCCGGGAAGATCACGTCGCCGTAGAGCATGTTGGGCGCGTGCCTGTAGATCTCCTGAACGACGCAGAACATCTTGTTCAGCGCCGGTCGCACCAGCGTGCGAACGTCCGGCAGATGGATGTGCGTCGTGTACATCCAGAACATCGCCTTCAGATCGCCCTCGACGCCGCGCTCCATCATACCAATCGCCATAGGGTTCTTGAGCACCGAGGTCTGTTTGAGGCGTTCGCGCGGCACGCGCCATCGGTCCGCGATCCAATCGCGCCAGGTGTCGTTGGTGAGCGGCTGATTGAACGGCAGACGCCCGGTCAGCCCGCCCATCAAACGCTCGCTCATCGCGTTGGGCTGACCCGTCTGCGAGTGCGTCCCGCAGCCGGACCGGCCGACGTTGCCCGTGAGCAGGTGCAGGTTGATGATCGAGATCGTGTTGTGCTGGCCGTGCAGCATCTGGTTGTAGCCGAT
>CAZJCO010000148.1:0-7291 GCA_964544375.1 uncultured Myxococcales bacterium | reverse complement strand
GGGATTTGAGGCGGCCGGCGACGAGTCCGGCGGGGCGATCGAATCGGTACCAGACGAGCAGATCATGGAAGCCTACAAGCTGTTGGCTTCGACCGAGGGAGTTTTCGCCGAGCCGGCATCGGCCGCGTCGATTGCCGGCCTGCGGCAGCTGTCGGCTGCAGGCAGGCTCGAGCGGGGTAGTACGGTTGTCTGTACCCTGACCGGTCACGGGTTAAAGGACCCGAACAATGCTATAAGCGTCTGTCCCGAGCCGATTCCGATCGATGTCGATGTCGATCAAGCGCTCGAGGCGATGGGGTTGAGCGACGCGTGAAGTACGTGGTCATCCAAGGCGACGGGATGTCGGACTATCCGATCGATTCGCTCGGCGGTTTGACGCCGATCGAGAAGGCCCGCACCCGCCATATGGACCGCCTCGCTGCCGCAGGACGCCTCGGTTTGGTGCGGACCATTCCCAGCGGTTATGCCGCCGGGACCGACGTCGGAACGATGAGCATCCTCGGTTACGATCCGGCGCGTTACCACACGGGACGCTCGCCGATCGAGGCCGCAAGCATGGGGATCGATCTGGCCGACGACGACGTGGCCTTCCGCTGCAATCTGGTGACGCTCGCCGACGGCGCCGGACAAGAGGTCATGGAAGACTTTACTGCCGGCCACGTAAGTTCCGAAGATGCAAAAGAAATTATTGAGAGCATCCAGGCTAGCTGCGGGTCGGACGAAATCGAATTCCACGCCGGCGTGAGCTACCGTCACGTGATGGTCTGGCACGGAGGGCCGGTCGATTTGGAGACCGTGCCGCCGCACGACATCACCGGGCAGGAGGTCGCCGGCTACCGGCCGCGCGGCGAAGGTGCCCAGCGCATCGCGGAGATCAGCGCGGCCGCGCGTCGGGTGATCTCCGAGCACCCGGCAAACCGGCGCCGCCGCGAGCGCGCAGAAAAAGAGGTTACCGACGTGTGGCTCTGGGGACAGGGCCGGCGGCCTGCGGTGCCGACCTTGACCGAGCGATTTGGATTGTGCGGTGGAGTGATCACCGCGGTGGACGTGGTCGGCGGTCTCGGCCGGCTCGCGGGACTCGAGCGAATCGAGGTTCCCGGCGTCACGGGTTTTGTCGACACGAATTACACCGGCAAAGGCGAGTATGCGTTGGCCGCCTTGGCCGACCGCGATTTCGTCTTCATCCACGTTGAGGCGCCGGATGAATCGGGCCACATGGGGGACGCCGACCTCAAGGTAGGCGCGATCGAGGATCTCGACGAGAAAGTGATCGGGACGGTGCTGAAGGGGCTACCGGCGCTTGGACCCCATCGCGTCCTGGTACTGCCGGACCACGCGACGCCGGTATCGCTCAAAACGCACACTTCGGATCCCGTGCCCTTTTTGATCTACGATTCGGGCGAAGCGTCGCCAGGCAGCGGACGCCACTATTCGGAGCGCGAGGCCGAGGCGACCGGGGTCTTCGTCGAGCGGGGCCACGAACTGATGTCGGAGTTCTTGGCTTAATGCGGCGCGGCCGCGCGTCGTCGAGCGAGCGGCGACGCAAGGGGAGAGAGAGTCATGGAGCGAAATCTGGCGCTCGAGCTAGTGCGGGTAACCGAAGCGGGGGCGTTGGCCGCGGCCAGGATGAGCGGGCGCGGAGATGAGTACGCACCCGAGCGCGACGCGACCGAAGCGATCTGCCGCGCGTTTCCGTCGATCGGTGTGCAGGGCACGATCGTCGTCGGCGATCCGCAGCAACGGCAGCAGGTTCCACTGGCCAGCGGCGCCCGGCTTGGTGATTCGGGACAGGAAGTAGACATAGCCGTCAACCCGCTCGAGGGTGGTTTGAGTTGCGCGCTCGGCGGGCCGAACGCGATGTCGATCATGGCGGTCGGAACGAAGGACTCGTTCCTGCGCTGCCCGAGCAATACCTACATGGAGAAGATCGCGACCGCGGCCGACGGCGCCGGAGTGGTCGGCCTCGACAAGACGCCGGAGGAAAATCTCGCGCTGTTGGCCGAGAAACGCGGTATCTACGTGGAAGATCTCTCGGTCGTCATTCTCGATCGGCCGCGGCATGACGAGTTGGTCGAGCGCGTGCGCTCAGCGGGCGCGCGCGTGCGCTTGATCCCTCACGGCGACGTTGACGCGGCGATGGCGGCGGCGCGTGACGATTCGGACGTCGATTTGTTGCTGGGCGTTGGCGGCGCCTCACAGGGCGTGCTTTCTGCCGCAGCGATCAAGTGCATGGGTGGCTTCATGCAGGGCCGTTTTACGCCGAGGACTCAGCACGAGGCCAACGCGTTGTACGAGACGGGGGTGAGCGACCTGCAGGCACTGCTCGAACTCGATGACATGGTTGGGGATCAAGTTCTGTTCGCGGCGACCGGCGTTACCAAGGGAGAGTATCTGCAGGGTGTGCGTTTCTTTCGCGGGGGGGCCATCAGCCACTCCGTGGTGATGCGTTCGGAAAGCGGCACGGTTCGCCTGCTCGAAACGCACCACCGCTTCGATTACCGCCCGGTGTACGACTGATTCGGCGTCGGTCGACGCGCCGGCTCCGGCTTGCTGGTACCGGCGGGCCGCGTAGGGTAAAAAACCGGTGGGCTCGGAGCCCCCAACCCGCGCTTATGACGTCTAAACCCGCGCGAAAGCAGGATTGCGAGCCGGTCAAGCCGCCGTTTTCGACCATTTCGGGGCTCGCGTTGGAGGCCGTTTACGGTCCGGCGGACGTTCGCGGCGAAATCGGCCAGCCCGGACAGTATCCCTTTACCCGGGGTGTCTACCCCACGATGTACCGTGGCAAGCCATGGACGATGCGGCAATTCGCCGGTTTCGGTTCGGCGCGGGAAACCAACGAACGCTTCAAGTACCTGCTGGCGCAGGGCTCCAACGGTCTGTCGACGGCTTTCGATATGCCGACGCTGATGGGCTACGACGCCGACTCGGAACGTGCGCTCGGCGAGGTCGGCCGCGAGGGGGTTTCGGTCTCGACGATCAACGACATGGAGGTTCTGTTCGACGGCATTCGCCTCGATCAGGTGACGACCTCGATGACGGTCAACTGCAGCGCATCGATTCTGCTGGCGATGTATCTGGTGGTCGCCGAACGGCAGGGCTGTTCCTGGAGGGACCTGGGCGGGACGATTCAGAACGACATGCTCAAGGAGTTCATCGCCCAGAAGGAATGGATCTGTCCGCCGGAACCGTCTCTGCGCATCGTCACGGACATGGTCGAGTTCTGTACGCGTGAGGTCCCGCGCTGGCACCCGGTCTCGATTTCCGGCTACCACATTCGTGAGGCCGGCGCGACCGCAGTACAGGAACTGGCCCTGACAATTGCTGACGGCATCGCCTACGTGCGGGCGGCCGTCGAGCGCGGCCTCGATCCGGACGACTTCGGCCCGCGGCTGTCGTTCTTCTTCAACGTTCACAACGATTTTCTTGAGGAGATTGCCAAGATTCGTGCGGCCCGGCGCATGTGGGCCAAGATCATGCGCGAGCGTTTCGGTGCGAAGAGCGACCGTGCCTGCCTGCTCCGAACCCACGCGCAGACGTCGGGCGTGGCACTTACGGCGCAGCAGCCGCTGAACAACGTGGTGCGCGTCGCCGTTCAAGCGCTGGCCGCGGTGCTGGCCGGGGTGCAGTCCTTGCATACCAATTCGCTTGACGAAGTACTCGCCCTGCCTTCCGAAGAGGCCGCGACCGTGGCGTTGCGAACGCAGCAGATCCTGGCGGAAGAGACCGGCGTGGTAAACACCGTCGACCCGCTCGGTGGTAGTTACGCGATTGAGGCTCTTACCGAACGGATGGAGCGCGAGGCCGGCGAGATGATCGACAAGATCGACGAGCTCGGCGGAATGCTTGCGGCGATCGATACCGGGTATCCGCAGCGGGAGATCGCCGATTCGGCGTTCGCATTCCAAATGGCGACGGATGCCGGAGACTACGTCACGGTCGGCGTCAACGGTTATACGATGGATGCGCCCGAGAAAGGCATCGATACGTTGCGCATCGATCCGCGAATCGAAGAGGATCAACGGCGGCGCGTCGCCGAAGCCAAGCGAGCGCGCGACGCCGAGCGTGTCGGCGCATCGCTCGAGGCGGTTGCCCGTGCAGCGCGCGAGGGGTGCAACCTGATGCCGCCGATCGTCGAGGCGGTGCGGGAAGGTTGTTCGGTAGGCGAGATTTCCGACGTCTTTCGGGAAGTGTTCGGTGTCTACGGCGATCCTGCCTGGCTCTAGTGCATTCGAGGAGGAACAAGGCGTGACGGACTCGACTCTCAGAATCCTAGTGGCAAAGCCCGGCCTCGATGGCCACGATCGAGGGGCCAAGATCATCGCGCGCGCGTTGCGTGACGCCGGCTTCGAAGTGATCTACACGGGGCTACACCAGACGCCGGAGATGATCGCCGAGGCGGCGGTGCAGGAAGACGTCGACGCGATCGGCCTTTCGATCCTGTCGGGAGCGCACATGACGTTGTTCCCGCGTATCCTCGAGCTGCTGCGTGAAAAGGGCGTCGGAGACGTGCCGGTGTTCGCTGGCGGTATCATTCCGGACGAAGACGTAGAGGCCCTCAGGAAGGTCGGCATCAAGGCGATCTTCACTCCGGGCGCGAGCACACAAAAAATCATCGAATGGATTCGACAGAACGTGTCCGCGGAGAACTGAGTTTGCGGATCGGACAAACAACACAAGAGGGGAGGACGAAAACTTGCGTAAAGCTGTCATTGTAAGTGCTTGTCGAACGGCCGTAGGAACCTTCAGCGGTGCACTGGCCAACACCAAGGCGACCGAACTCGGAGGCCTCGCGGTCAAGGAAGCGATCGCGCGCGCCGGTATCGACGCTGGTGAAGTCGACGAAGTGATTCTCGGCAACGTGCTGTCGGCGGGCCTCGGACTGAACGCCTCGCGGGTCGCGTCGTTGGCCGGCGGGGTGCCGAAGGAAGTGCCGACCTTCGGCGTCAACAAAGCCTGCGGTTCCGGTCTCAAAAGCGTGGCCCTGGCGGCCCAGTCGATCGGCTGCGGCGAGGCCGATACGGTGGTTGCCGGCGGCATGGAAAACATGAGCATGGCGCCGTACATCCTGTCGAAGGCGCGATTCGGTTACCGCATGGGGCACTCCGAGCTGCTCGATTCGATGATTGCCGACGGCCTGAGTTGCCCGATCACGCTGGTCCACATGGGCATCACGGCAGAGAACGTCGCCGAGAAGTACGGCATCTCGCGGGAGGCTCAAGACGAGTTTTCCGCCGCCAGCCAGCACAAGACCGGCCGGGCGCAAGAGTCCGGCGCCTTCGATGAAGAGATCTTCGCCGTCGAGATTCCTCAGCGCAAAGGCGATCCATTGGTCGTCGACAAAGACGAACACCCGCGGCCGAGCACCCAGGTCGAAGGGCTGGCCCGTCTGCGCCCGGCGTTCAAGAAGGACGGCACGGTGACTGCGGGCAACGCTTCCGGGATCAACGACGGTGCTGCCGCGCTCGTCATCATGTCCGAGGAGCGCGCTCGCGAGAGGGGCTTGGAGCCGCTGGCAACGATTCGGGGCGCGGCCAGCGCCGGTGTCGATCCGGCGATCATGGGAATGGGGCCGTGGCCGGCGGTCGAGAAACTGCTCGATAAGACCGGCGTCAGCAAGGGCGACGTCGGCCTGTGGGAGCTAAACGAAGCCTTTGCCGCTCAGTCGCTGGGCGTCCTTGGCAAGCTCGAACTGGACGCGGACCGCGTCAACGTCAACGGCGGTGCGATCGCATTGGGCCATCCGATTGGTGCCAGCGGTGCGCGGATCCTCGTTACACTGCTCTACGCGATGAAACACCGCGACGTGGCGACCGGCGTCGCCTCGCTTTGCATCGGCGGCGGGCAGGGCATCGCGTTGGCCGTTGAGCGCGTCTAAGCGGGCCGTCGACGTCGAAGAACCGGGCCGGGTTGCCGCGTTCTTCGACGTCGACGGTACGTTGCTACGAGTCCAGTCCGGCACGCTCTACATCGGCTACCTGCGCCGGCGCGGGCTGATGGCGCGCCGCGACATCGTCCGGATCTACTGGGGCTACATCACCTACCGCCTGGGGATCCTCAACATGCGCAAGTTGGCCTCGGTAACCTCGCGATGGCTACGCGGACGCGAGGAAGACGAAGTGCGCGAGCACTGCAAGGACTGGTATCAAGCGGAAGTCCGTCGATACTTCCGTCCAGAGCTGCTACGCAAAGTCGACGAGCACCGCAGCGCCGGACACGATGTGGTCCTGTTGACCGGCGGTACGCGATATCTGAACGACTTGATCGCGGCCGAGCTGGAGATCGAATACGTCGTTGCGAGTCAGCTGGAAGTCGTCGACGGACGTTTCACCGGTCACGCGATTCCGCCTCTGTGCTACGGCGAAGGCAAGCTGTTTCACGCCGAACGCTTTGCGGAGAAGCGAGGGATCGCGCTCGAGCGCAGCTATTTCTACACCGACTCGATTACCGACCTGCCGTTTCTCGAGCGCGTAGGCTTTCCGATTGCGGTCTACCCGGACCCGCGGCTTCGAATCGAGGCCAAGAAACGGGGTTGGCCGACGATCGATGGAAAGGCGGGCGCGCTCTCGCCGGTCTGATGGCGCCTGCGCCCGAGCGCATCGTCAGTCTGGTTCCCAGCCTCACGGAGCTGTTGGCGGATCTCGGCGCTGGCGAGCGGATCGTCGGCCGTACGCGCTTCTGCGTCGAACCGCCGGGCTTGGTCCAACGGGTAGAAAGCGTCGGCGGCACGAAGAATCCAGACCTGCGACGGATCGTTGCGTTGCAGCCGGATCTGGTCCTGCTGAGCGCCGAGGAAAACCGCAAGGAGGATTTTGAGCGCCTGACGGTCGAGGGATTGCGGAGCTATGTCGTACATCCTCGAACGGTCAGCGATGCCGTCGAGGTGATCGAGGAACTCGGCCGGCGGGTCGGTGCTTCGGAGCAGGCCGCCGCCTTGGGCGAGGCTTGCCGCGATGCGTTGGAGCGTTGCCGCCGGGCCCGCACTGGCGTGAATCGGCTGCCGGCGTTCTGCCCGATCTGGCGACAGCCTTGGATGACCTTTCGCCGCGCGACGTATGTCGGCGACATGCTTGTGCAGGCGGGATTTTCGAATGTCTTTGCGGACGAGCAGGACGATTTCTTCGAGGTCGCTCTCGACGAGGTCGCAAGGCGCCGGCCGCGGCTCGTGCTACTTCCCGACGCACCCTACGATGTTCGCCGAGGACACCGAGAGGAACTGCGCGCAGCGCAATAGGACGAATACTAAGCGGCGATGTCAGGCCGATAACCAGTTTCTGTTGTGGTGAGTAAC
>CAZJCO010000147.1:0-7304 GCA_964544375.1 uncultured Myxococcales bacterium | reverse complement strand
CGCGGCTGGGGCCGCAGATGCCGGATTCCGCGGAGCCCGCCAGCTCCGCCGCCGCCGCTACGCGCGGAGCGGCCAATCCGTCCGGCGGCAATATCTTGCTTACGGTACCGGGCGCCGGCCTGGTTCGCGAGTTCGACTACCGAGACGGCAGCGTGGTCGGAACCTTCGGCGAAACTGCCGCCTTCAACTCCGATCCAGTGGCCTTGGCATTCGACGCCAACGGACGCCTGTTCGTTGCCGACGGCGACGGCGAGGTGCAGGTCTACGACGGCGACAGCGGACTGTTCATTCGGACCTTCGGCGATGTCGCGACCGGATCGCAGCAGGTTTCGGCGATCGCGTTCTCGCCGGCCAACGGAAACCTGCTGGTCGTCGACGGACGCGCAGGCGTCGGCATTCGTGCTTACGACGCGGCCGGAGGCTCACTCGGCGTCCTCGGTCAGACGGCGACGGCCGTTGGCCAGGCGGTCGACGTTGCCTTCAGCGATGACGGCAGCAACTCCTTGCTGATCGCCGATGCTGCCGGCGACGTGATCCGCTGCAACGCCAGCGGAAACGCTTGCGCGGCCTTAGGATCGGTCAGCGCCTCGCTTTCCGCGGGCGGCCCGACGTCGATCGTCGTCAACCCGAGCGATGCGGTAGCCAGCGTCAAGCTGTTGATCGCCGATTCGGTTGCGGCCGCCGTCGTCGCGTGCAGCGCCGACGGCGCGACCTGCGGCGTCTTCGGCGATACTTCGGGGCTCAGCTCGGGCTATCTCGACTTGTTCTTTGCGCCGCCCGCCGAGCCGACGACGACGACCGTCTCGACCAGCACGACGACGCTGACGACCTCGACGACGATTGCGCCCTAGGGTGGGCGCGGCTTTGGTCGATGGATGATCGGTCGACTTTCGAGCAACGCGAGCGACAGACGCTGGCTCCCTACGCCATGTGCGCCGCCGACTCGCGCGGGCGCGCCCACGAGGAAGCCGAGCACCCGTTTCGCATGGCCTTCCAGCGCGACCGGGACCGAATCATCCATTCCAGCGCTTTTCGCCGACTAGAGTACAAGACCCAGGTCTTCGTCAATCACGAGGGCGACTACTATCGGACGCGGCTGACGCACACGATCGAGACTGCCCAGATCACCCGAACCGTCGCTCGCGCTCTCGGCCTCAACCAGGATCTCGCCGAGGCGGTGGCACTAGCGCACGACCTCGGCCACACACCGTTCGGTCATGCAGGCGAGTACGTGCTGGCCGACTTGATGGCCGAACACGGCGGTTTCGAGCACAACAGCCAGAGTTTGCGCATCGTCGAGGTGCTTGAGGAGCGCTACCCGGACTTTCCCGGTTTAAACTTGACCTACGAGGTGAGGGAGGGGATCGTCAAGCACTCGACCTCCTACGACCGGCCTCGCGTGCGGGCTTTCCGTCCCGAAGAAGCACCTCTGCTCGAAGCGCAGATCGTCGATTTTGCCGACGAGATCGCCTACAACTGCCACGACATCGACGACGGGCTGCAATCGGGCATGCTCACGCCTGACGATTTGGCCGGCGTTGCGCTGTGGGACGAACAGTTTGCCGATGTGCGCCGCGCGTATCCGGCGGCCAGCTTCTCCGTGCAGCGCTACCAGAGCGTGCGCCGTCTACTCAACGCGATGGTCACGGACTTCATCTTGACCATCGAACGCTTGATTGAGGAGCACGGAGTCGACAGCACCGAGGCGGTGCGCGGCATCCGTCCGCGAATCGCGTCGTTCAGCCCCGATATGGAGGCGGCCACGCGCGAGCTGAAGGCCCGTCTGATGGAACGGCTCTACCAACACCAGCGTGTGCGGCGTATGGCGGCCAAAGCCAAACGCGTGATGACCGGCATCTTCCGCGCCTATATGGAAGATCCGCAGCAGATGCCGCCGCATGTCGTCACACGCACGAGCGAAGAAATGCCGATGCCGCGTGTGATCGCGGATTACGTGGCGGGCATGACCGACCGCTTCGCGCTCGAGGAGTACGCCAAACTCTACGATCCGACCGAGCGCGTCTGAGGAGACCGATCGCCGATGGCGGACTTGCTAGAACTCGCCGAAAAAGCCTGGCAGGGGCAGCTCGACACCTGCCACGAACATCATCCGGTGCACACGCTCTACGACGGTTCCTGCGAGCTGGCGCCTGGGCTGCTCGGCATGAAGGGCCTGGCCGGCGCCTTCGCGTTCGACACCGGCGAGGGCCTGGTGATGCTCGACTCGGGAGCCTGGTTCGAAGCCGACCGAACCTACCAGGAAGTCCGCCGCTGGCGTCCCGACGCGCCAGTCGTCGCGGTGGTATTTTCGCACCATCACGTGGACCATGTCTTTGCCGTCGATCGCTTCGACGCCGAGGCCGACGAGCGGGGTTGGCCGCGGCCGATCGTCTACGCCCACGAACTGATGCCCGCGCACTTCGAACGCTACCGTAGGACCGCCGGTTGGAACACGGCGATCAACCGCCGGCAGTTCGCGATCGACGTCCCGGGCTTTCGCTTTCCCGACAGCTTTCGCGGGCCCGACGTGACCTACCGCGACCGCATGACCTTTCGGCAAGGAGAACTGACGTTCTGCCTCCATCACGGCCGCGGTGAAACCGACGATCACACGTGGACCTGGATACCGCAGCGCCGGATTCTGGCGACCGGCGACCTCTTCATCTACGCCGTGCCCAACGCCGGCAACCCACAGAAAGTCGAGCGCTACGTCGCTGATTGGGCCGACGCCCTCGAGGAGATGGCCGCGCTCGAGCCGGAAACCTTGCTGAGCGGCCACGGTCTGCCGATCTTCGGCCGGGAGCGCATCGCCGAAGCGCTCTCGACGACGGCGGCGCTGCTGCGCTCGATCGAGGAACAGACCCTGGCGTTGATGAACCAGGGCTGCTCGCTCGACGAAGTTCTGCGGGGCGTCGAGATACCGCCCGGGTGGCTCGAGAAGCCGTACCTGAGGCCGGTCTACGACGACCCACGATTTCTGGTCCGCATGGTTTGGCGGCGCTACGGCGGTTGGTGGAGCGGAGAGTTCGACGAGCTGCTGCCGGCTGCTAAGGCCGATCTGGCCGCCGAGTGGGTGGCTCTGGCCGGGGGCGCCGCTGTCGTGGTAGAGCGCGTCGAGGCTCTGCTCGCCGCCGGCCGCACGGAACTTGCCTGTCATTTGGTCGAGGCGGCGCGCTACGCCGCTCCTGAGGACTCCGCGGTCCACGAAGCGCGCAAGAGGGCCTACCGCGCGGCCTCCGCGCGAGAGAGCGCCTCAATGGCCCGGAACATCCTCAATCACGCGGCCTTGGCGAGCGAGGCCGGCCGGCGGGAGCTGGTGGGCCCTGGGGAGTCTAGTTAACATAACGTATCTTATCGGACATTGGCTATGGGTGGCTTTTCATACGGTCACCGGCGGGCTATGTCTGGTAGATGTCCCCTACCAGAGCCATTTTTCACCGACACAAAGAAGCCAGCATCTTTCCGCTGGGCGGCGATCGTTATCTGATCCGCGCCCTGCTGCAGGACGAGATCCACGACGTGCATCTCGACGTCGAAGTCATCTACCCGACGCTCGAGATCGTTGCGGCTCGTTCCGACGTCCGCAACGGGCCGTTTACCGAAGTCTGCAACATGACCCAGCCGAACATGGCCAAGCTGATCGGCATGCGTATCGGCCGAGGATTCACGCTGGAGGCCCGTAAGGCGGTCGGCGGCATGGAGGGCTGCCACCGGGTCTCGGAGCTGGTGGTAGAGATCGCTCAGGCGGCCTATCAGCTCCACTTTGCGATTTTCTTCTCTTCCGTTCCCAGGGAGCGCCGCGAGGCCGAAGACGTTCCGATCGAGCGCTGGCGGGCCGTCAATACGGCGATTCCGGGAATGCGCAATACCTGCTTTGCCTATAGCGACGTGCGCGAAAGACTCATCGAGGAAAGAGGCAGCAAGATGCGGCTGCGCGACCAGGAGCTGCCGGTTCTCGAGTGAAGCGCCGGGGCTGTCTACTCGGTTTCGGCCGAAAGCGCCGCAAGCCGGGCCGAGAGTTCATTGGCGTCGGGGCTCGTCGGGAACTTGTCGAGAATACGCTCGGCGGCCGCGGCCGCTGAGGCGTTGTCGCCGGCGGCTAACGCCGCGCGCAGCTGACCACGCAGGGCCTGCTCTACCTGGGGGCCTTCGAGCTCGGCGGCGCGAGCGTAGGTCGCGGCGGCCTCGGCGGCGTTGCCGGCGCGCTCGAGCGCGTATGCTTGCCCTACTAGCGCCGTCTGCCGGAGATAACCCGGGACGCCGGCCTTCGAGGCGGCCGCGTAGATCGCCGAAGCGGCATCGAAGTTGTCCTCCTGGAGTTCGAGGCCGGCCTGATAGAGCCGCGCCATCGCGCTGTAGGGTTCGTGCGAGGAATCCGAAACGTTTGTGAAACCCGCCTTGGCGGCCGCGAGTGCGCCGTCGTCGATTGCCACCGTGGCGCGAATGAATGCCGCTGCATTGCGATCGGCACTGCGCGTTTGGTAGGAACTCCAGCTCACGCCGCCGACGAAGACCGTGAGCACGGCGGCAGCGACGCCGATCACCAGGGAGCGATTCTCGCGCACATAGCGGTTTACCTGCCCGATGGTCTCGAAGAAGGCGTCCGGTTCTTTCAGATCTTTATGGTGTAACTCGTGTTTGGTAGCCATTGGTTGAACCGAAATATTCTAGAAAACCCACAGCTTGCGGGCAAGTTTACATCTTGTACTTAAAGTCGTCGGGCGACATCTTCTCGAGGATCTTGCTCCACTCGTCGCGCGAAACTTCCGAGAGGTCCTGCTGGCCGGCGCTGGCGCCGTCCTCGCCCGCGGCTTCCTCGTCCTCGCCCTCGGACAGGACGCTCGAGGCGGCCAACACCTCACGCGCAACGTAAATCGGGCTTTCCGTCCGCAGCGCAAGCGAGATCGCGTCGCTCGGGCGTGAGTCGATCGTCAGCCGGCGGTCGCCGATCTGAATGTGAATCGCCGCAAAGAACGTGTTCTCTTCGAGCTTGGTGACTTCGATTGCTTCGATGATCGCACCGAACTGCTCGAGCAGGTTCTTGAGAAGGTCGTGGGTCATCGGCCGGGCCATCTTGATGCCTTCGAGTTCGGTTGCCATCGAGGTGGCTTCGAGCAGCCCGATCCAGATCGGCAGGTTGAGATTTTCGGCTTCGTCCTTGAGAACGACAATCGGGGTCTTCGTGACGGGATCAAGGGTCAGACCCCCTACCGTCATTCGTACGAAGCCTTCCTTCGACATGGCGGGTAAATTGTGGCCGGTAAGCCGAGCATCGTCAACCGGACAATGTGCGGCGTGGCCGCAAAGGTCGCACAAAACAAGGGTTTCTATGCGGGCACCAAGCGATCGACGAGTTTGTAGAGCTGCCTGAGATTGCGGCATTCTTCGACGACATCGCAGTATTTCGCGTACTTGGCCATCTCGCTGTCGCCGAACCCCCAAGTGGAGCCGTTTTCCGGATTGAGCCAAATCACCTGCCGCGCGCGTTGCTGCACGTCGCGCAGCACCCAGTCGTTGGCCGCGTTGTAGTTGTTGCGCGCATCACCCAGCACGATCACCGTCGTACGTCCGTCGATCGCTTCGATGTGGTCGCGGTGAAAGGTTCGAAACGCGCGTCCGAAATCGGAATGCGCGTAGACGTTGACCACGCCTCCTCCGATCGCATCGTTGATCGCGGTTTGAATGTCGTTGTCGCTAAACAGCTTGGTGACTTCGGCGATGTCGGCGACAAAGACGTAACTGCGCACCCGCGAGTACAGGTCCTGAAGCGAATGGACGAATTGCAGCATGAAGCGGGAGACGTTGCGCACGGAGTCGGAAATGTCGCAGAGAATGACGATCTGCGGACGTTCTTTGCGTTTCTTTTCGTAGTGGATGCGAAACGGCGTGCCGCCGAACTCGAGCGAGTCGCGCAGCGTGCGTTTGACGTCGAGCCGGCCGCGCTTGGCGCGCTTGTGGCGGATCGACATCAGGTTTTTGAGGCGGCGCGCCAGAGCGGTCACGGCCTCGCGCATCTGCTTGATCTCGGTCGGTGACAGGTAATAGAAGCTCTTGTCGAGTAGGCGGTCGCGTTGCTGCTCGCGTTGTTCCTGGCGCTGGCGCTGGGCTCGATCGATCTCGACGGCTCCGCGCAGTAGCGATCCCAAGTCTTCCAGGCGTCGCTCTAGGTACTGTTCGAGTTGTTCGAGGAATCCGGGGTCCATGCCGGCGCCGCGTGCGGCTTCGAGAAGTCGATCCAACTCTTCGGCCACCCCATCGGCACCGATCAGGGCGGCCAAGGTGCGGGTAGCGGCCGGTGCGCCCATGCGCGGATCGACCGATCGTGCTTCGTCGGACGCCATCATATTGCGCAGGATGCTCTCCATCGTCCCGGTATCCTGGAGCAAGAGCGCTCGCGCCAGTTCGGACATGTCCGGGGCGATTTCTTCGATCAGGCGCGAGAGCTCGTCGAGCAAATCCTGCAGCTCGCCACCGGCCATCTGGCCCTTTTCCGATGATTGGGATGCGACGTTCTTGATCAGCTCTCCCATCCCGGAGAAGAACATCTCGAACAGCTCATCGAATGTTTCGAGATCGACCGAGCGTTTGACCATCGTCGCGCGCAGCGCGCTTCGGAAGCGGTCGCGATCGCCCAAGCCGGCGATACTGGCGGCCTGCAACGCCTCGAGGCTCTCGGCGGTGGAAACACGCACGCCGTTTCGCCGCAGCAGTCCGGCGAACTCCAGGATGCGTCGTTCCATCGGTCAGTGCAGAAGGTCTTTGTCGCCGCCGGCGCTTTCCGACTCGGCTTCGCCGCCCTTCTGTTCGCCTCGCTTTTTCTGCAGGTACTTATCGAGTTCCTTCTCTGCTTTTCGCAGATCGCCCTCGTATTTGCAGATCGCCGATAGCGTGTCTTTGACGAGCGCACCGTCGAGCTGATCGACGTTCATCACGACGAGTGCGCGAGCCCAGTCGAGGGTTTCGGAAATGCTCGGCTGCTTCTTGAGGTCAAGCGCACGAATACGTTGCACGATCTCGACGACTTCCTGTGCCAGCGCCTCGTGGGCTTCGGGCACCTTGAGGCGGACGATTTCCAGTTCCAGCTCGGGCGACGGGAAATCAATATAGAGATGCATGCAGCGACGCTTCAGGGCGTCGGACATTTCGCGCGCGTTGTTGCTGGTCAGAACGACCACCGGAATCCGATTGGCCTCGATCGTGCCGATCTCGGGAACCGTCACTTGAAAATCACTCAGAATTTCGAGCAGGAAGGCTTCGAACTCGGCGTCCGCCTTGTCGATCTCATCGATCAGCAGCACCACCTG
>CAZJCO010000146.1:0-7306 GCA_964544375.1 uncultured Myxococcales bacterium | reverse complement strand
GACGGAATCCGCGATGGCGTCTGCGTCGGCGGGGATGACGACGGACTGCCCTGCGACGTCGATTCACCGAATACGACCTTCCCGGCGCCGGGCGGCGACGGCCACAGCCTCGACTGTTTCCCCAACGCAGGTCTGAACGTCTCGGGTGCGGGCCTGCGCATCGAGTTCACGCAGTCGACGGGTACGACGACGCTCTCGTCCGGGATTCTCTGCGGCTTCCCTCCGGTCCTCAGTTGGAACTGCCCGTGTTCGGTGTGCACCAACGATTCCACGGCGCCCTGTTCGTCGAACGCGGACTGCAGCGGTGGTGGCAGCTGTGAGCGTATCGGCAATCAGAACCCCAACCCGGATCTGTGCAATCCTCTGTTTACCTGCCAGGACATTGGCGGAGGCGAAGGCGAGTGCGCGAGCGGTCCGGACGAGCTCAGTTGCGACGGTATCGTTCGCGCAAATAATACCGGCTTCATCAGTTGCTTCACTAACGCCGACTGCGATCCGACGGTGATCGGAGTCGACGCCGGCAACTGTACTCTGAGCAAGCGCCGTAAGTGCTTCCTCGACCCGATTGTTGCTACCGGTTCGCCCGATCCGGGTACGCCGGTCGGTGCGGCCGCATTCTGCATTCCGCCGACGGCCAACTCCGGGATCAACGGTGTCGCCGGTCTTCCCGGCCCCGGCCGCGTGCGCAACCAGAGCAAGGTGACGTATTTCTGTGCGAGCAATCCGAGCGTGAGTTACACGCCCGGCGTCGGCGGCTGTCCCTGAGGGGGGCGCGGCCGCCTCAGGGCGCCGATGGTATATGGGTCGGCTGCAATATGCGGTCGTGACGCGCGAAAGCTCTGCGAGGCGAGTCTCATGCCTTCGAGGTATTGACGCGCGCTCGACGTGTGCGTAACAGTCTCGGCCATCTCGACAGAGGTGGTTGGCGATGAAGACCAGAATCTCCAAGATTCTTTACGACAAGGGCTGGACCGAGATGGAGCTGTCTCGCCGTACCGGACTGGCGCAGAGTTATATCAACCGGGTAAAAAACGCGCGCATCGTTCCGACGGTCCGAACGGCATTGAAGATTTGTAACGCGCTCGGAGTGCAGGTCGAGGAGGCCTTCATTTACGAGGAGAAGCCGTTCGGCGTTACGCGGCGTGCGTATTTTCCACGGCAGCAGCTCGGCGTCCGACCGCAAGACGGCTCGACGGTCGAGCGCTGAGCCCACACGCCGAGGTTCAGGCTTCGTCGGCGCGTCTCGCGTCGTGCCACGGGGCACTGGCGTCTTCGGGGAACGCGTAGTAGCTCGCCGGCTCGATCGAGACAATCCGGCTTGGCGCAGGTTCCTCTGCGACGCGAGCGCGCCGCCCGAGTCGCCCGAGTTCGGACCAGTCCGCTAGGTGGCGCGGCAATTGTCCGCAAGCGTGTTCGAGCCACAAGCGTCGCAGGGTTTGACGGCATAGTGCCGGTTCTTCCAGGGCGACGTTCAACTCGGAGTCTCGTTTGTAACTCGGCGGCCATAGGTTTGCCGAACCAAGAGTCATCACCGAGCCGTCAACGATTAGCAGTTTCGAGTGAACGTAGATCGCCCGTCTCGGCTCGACCTCGCGGACCAAGCCGAACAAACCGCAACGCCGTGGGAAGCGGGAAAGCTCGGCCAACGCCCGGCGCGTCCGTTCCATTTGCTCGGCCGGATAGAGCAATAGGTTGCGGTCCGGTTCCAACGGGACGACGATCACGCTCTCGACGCCTCGTTCGGCAGCCGCCGCCAGCGCGAGGATCGTGTCCGGGTCCATCAGGAACTGGTTTTCGATGTAGATCTCGCGCCGCGCCTGGGCGATCAGTCCGGCGACGGTAACCGCAATCGATCGCTCCCCGGCTCGCAGGTCCAGCGACGACTCATCCGGCCAGCCGGCGGGGCCACGGTAGAGCCGCTTGCCGATCGTACGTACGACCTGCAGGGTTGTCGCCCCGCGAGCCTCATGCTGCCCCGGCGGCACCGGAAGGTCGAGTTCGCCGGCTTCCTCGATCGACGGGTAAGCTGCGCCGTCGCGGAGCGTTTCGCTCGCTTGGTTCCATCGCTGCACGAAGTTGTGCGCGACGTCGGCGACCGCGGGACCTCGCAACTCGACGAAGAGATCATGAAAACCACGACTGTCGTGCCGCTGCGAGGAGAGCGCTTCGCGGGTCAGATTGATGCCGCCGACGAAGGCGATCGCGTCGTCGATGATGTAACTCTTCTGGTGGTGGCAGCCGTCCGGCACCCGGTCCCAGCGCATCCGAGTGCGGACGCCGGCAGCTCGTAGAGTCTCGAGTTCGCCGGCTTCTCCGCGAAAACTCCCGATGCCGGCGTACTCGCTCCGCCAGAACAGCATCCGAACGTCGATCCCACGGCGGCTCAAATCCGCGAAGAACTCGATCAGCGTCTGCGGCCGACCGGGCAGCGGCAACTCCAGATCGACGAAGGCAACGGTGACGTGAACGCTCGATTGGGCCGACGCGGCCGCGCCCAGGATGGCCGTCAGGCTTTCCTCACCGTCGATCAGTACGCGCACGGCGTTCCCCCGGCGCGCGGGATAGGCGGCGTGATTTGACGGAATCGGTTGCAGGGCGGCAAGCTCCGATCTAGGCTTCACGGGTCAGGTACCTCGGCGATGAATCTCGTAAGCGGCTTTCAGGTAATCGAACCGTGGCAAAGCCCGACGCGTAACGCAAGGCCGTCGGTTTCGCCGATTGGTCCGCTCGAAGTCGGCGGGCTGCAGCTCGCGAGCAATCTGCTGCTTGCGCCGATGTCCGGTGTGACGGATTGTGCTTTTCGGTCGCTCGTCCGTTCTTGTAGTGGGCAAGCGCTCGGCCTGGTCGTCAGCGAATTCGTTGCTGCCGAGGGCCTGACCAGGGGCAACCTGAAGACGCTGGCGATGCTGCGGTATCAGGAGAGCGAGCGCCCGGTCTCGATTCAGATTTTCGGCTCCGAGCCCGCGCGCATGGCGCAGGCTGCACGGTTGGTCGAGGATTCGGGTGCGGACATCGTCGACATCAACTGCGGCTGTCCCGCACCGAAAGTAGTACGCCGCGGCGGCGGCGCGGAATTGATGCGGCAAGGGCGGCGTTTACGCGAAATTCTGCGAGCCGTGCAGCGCGAGGTGTCGATTCCGGTGACGGTAAAGATCCGCGCCGGTTGGGACGACGGCGAGCGCAACGCCCTTGCCGTCGCACGCCTTGTCGAAGAGGAGGGAGCGGCCATGCTCGCACTTCACGGAAGGACGCGAACCCAGATGTACCGCGGGCAGGCCGATTGGGACCTGGTCGCGGCGGTGCACGATGCGCTTTCCATTCCCGTTGTCGGAAGCGGCGACTTGCGGACTCCCCGGGAAGTGTTGGCGCGTTTGAGCGTGGGCTGTTGCGACGGCGTGATGGTTGGCCGGGGCGCCTTGAATAACCCTTGGATTTTTGCCCAGACGCTGGCGCTGGCCGAAGGTCAAGCGGTGGTGGAAGCCGGATCCCAGGAGCGGCTTCGGGCGCTTCGTGAATTTCGACGTCTGCTCGGCGAAACCCTGCATGAGAGGGCGATGCTCGGACGCTTGCGAGGAATGGCTTGCCGGCTGATCAAGGGAATGCCGGGCAGCGCGGCGACGCGCGACGCCGTCGGACGGGCACCGTCGGCAGACGAGATCGAGCGGATCGTGCGAAGATTTCTTGGCGCGAGGAACCCATCGTGAGCCAAACGAGGGCCGGCGGGTCGTATCAGATCTTCGTCCGCAAGGACAGTTTTCGATTCAATGCGGCGCATTTCATGGCGCATCCGGGCTTCCGCGAGCGCTTGCACGGGCACAACTATCGCGTTGCGGTGCGCGTCGAAGGCGGCGTCGGCGCAGACGGCTACGTTGTCGACTTCGGCGACATCAAGCGCGCCACGCGCGAGATCTGCGGTGAAATGAACGAACGCGTGCTGGTACCGACGCAGAGCGATTGCCTGACGATTCGCGAGGCCGGCGGTCAAATCGAGATCGACACGGAGGACGGCTGCCACTTCAGCCTGCCCGCCGACGACTGCGTGCTACTTCCGATCGCGCATTCTTCGGCCGAGGACTTGGCGACCTATGTCTGTCATCGGCTACTCGAGAAACTCGACGTCCTGCGGCAGCGGGCGGTTGCGGCGATCGAAGTCACGGTAGCGGAAACTCCGGAGCAGGAAGCGCGATACCGTCGCGAGTTGTAGTGCCGACCGGCGCGGATGGCTTAGGCGGAAGCGAGCACGCGTTGGCGTAACTCTTCGATCTCGCCGCGTTCTTTTGGCAACCCCTCGGTCAACACGTCGTGGCCGTCGGCTGTGACGAGTACGTCATCTTCTATCCGGATGCCGATGCCGCGTAGTTCCTCGGGCGCAGCGCTGTCCTGGCGCACATAGATGCCGGGCTCCACCGTCAGCACCATGCCCGGCTGCAGCGGCCGGGACTCCCCGCCGGCTCGGTAACGGCCGCTGTCGTGAACGTCCATCCCCAGCCAGTGGCTGGTGCCGTGCATGAAATACTGTTTGTAACTTTCGTCTTCGATGCGGTCGCCCGCCGGTCCGTCGAGCAGCCCTAGGTCGACCATGCCCCGGCACAGCACCTCGACCGATGCGCGATGCACTCCCGCCTGAGGCTCGCCCGGGCGTACGGCGGCGATTGCAGCACGCTGCGCCGCCAACACCAGGTCGTAGAGCTGCGCCTGGGCGCGACTGAATCTGTGGCCGACGGGAAAGGTGCGCGTGATGTCGGCGCAGTAGCCGCCGTACTCGCCGCCGGCGTCCAGCAGTAAGAGGTCGCCGTTGACGAGAGCCGAGTCGTTGCGGACGTAGTGCAGCACCGTTGCGTTGTTGCCCGAGGCCGCGATCGTACCGTAAGCCGGACCGCTGCAGCCGGCCTTGCGCAGGCGGTATTCGACCAGAGCCGCGAGCTGACTTTCGCTGCCGCCAGGGCGGGCGTGTTCCATTGCCCGCCGGTGCGCTTCGACGGAGATCGCGCAGGCCTGCCGCAGGACGACGATTTCTTCGTCGCTCTTGATCAGCCGCATCTCACCGAGAATGTCGTCGGCATCGTGGACCGAGATGCGAACCAGGTCCGAGCGTTGCCGCGACGCGTTCACACGCCGCACGAGCTCGACTACGCGGGCGTTTGCCGAGCTGCTTGGGTGCCACGCAAGCCAGAGGTGTTCGGCTTTTTCGAGGCGCGCGGCCAACGCGTCGTAGGCTTCCTCGCATCGCAGCGAATGATCCGCGCCGTAGATCGCGGCGGCGTCTTCGAGGCCGGCGCGGCGTCCGGTCCAGGTTTCCGATGAGCTGTCGCGCGGGCGCACGCACAGGGTGAACCCGTCCGTGTCGCTGCCGCAGTTGGCCAGTAGCAGCGCGGCCGGTTCCTCGAAGCCGCACAGATAACGGATGTTCGAGTTGGCACGATAGGGGTAGCTAACGTCGGTGGAGTAGATCGCTTCTTCCACCGCCGGCAGGAACAGCACGCCTTTGTCTAGCCGATCGAGGACGGCGCGTCGCCGCCGCGCGTAAACCTGTCTGTCCGGTCCGTTCGGCGTCATCGTTATCGGTTGCCGGTAGCTCGTTGCAGACGGTCGCCGGCCACCGCCGTGGCTCGCTTCTACGCGGATCGGGAGCCGGAATCCATCGCGCGCCGCCGGCATTGTTCGCTGCGCCGGGCGGCTGCTATCTTGGGCACCGGACGAACGACGGTCGTCGATGAGCGGTAATCAACAGAGCCAATGGCCCATCGAGCGCCTGCTGGGCGGCTTGTCGCAGCTCGAATCGGCGCTCTCTGCGGACTGCGCCGCCGTCCTCGCCGCGGTGCGCTCGGACTTGCAGGCGGCGATCGCCGAGCGTGACGGCGGTAGACACCAAGCCGCTGCCGTGCAGCTCGCACAGGCGATGACGCGCCTGGCCGAACTCGCTGATCGTCTGGGAAACGCCGAGGGTTCGATGATGCGTGCGTTGACCGGCGCCTTGATTGCGGGTCTGGCGGCCAAAGACCGTGGAGCAGTCGAGTCCGCGCTCGAGCGTATTCAGAGACAGGCTGGCAGACCGCGCGGCGAGCCATCGTGAAGACGATCACCCTATTAACCGATTTCGCTACGGCCGACGGCTATGTCGGTGCGATGAAAGGGGTGATCGAGACCATTTGTCCCGAGGCAAGAGTTCTCGACCTTGCCCACGACCTTCCGGCGGGCGACGTTGTCCGCGGCGCCTTTGCCTTGGCCAGCGCAGTCGAGACCTTCCCGCCCGATACGGTCCACGTCGCGGTCGTCGACCCGGGGGTGGGAAGCCCCCGTCGTGGCGTGCTGGTCGAGTGCGTCACCGGTTGGTTCGTGGGTCCGGACAACGGACTGCTGACGTTGGCCGCCCGACCGCCGCGCATCGTCCGCGTACTAGACAAACCGCAGTTCTTTCGCGCGCAAGTCAGCCGGACCTTCCACGGTCGCGACGTGTTCTCCTCGGTGGCCGCGCATTTGGTTTCGGGCGTGGAGGCGGCCGCGCTCGGCAGTCGTTCACGAGAGCTAACACCGCTGGCACTGCCCGTGCCCCGGCGATCGGCCGGGCGGCTGGAAGCGACGGTGCTCTACCGCGACCACTTCGGTAATCTGGTCAGCAACGTGCGGGCCGAGGATTTGCCGAGTGATCCTTCCGCTTTGAAAGTAGAAATCGGCTCAGCAACGGTCGCCGGACTTCGCGCCAGCTACGCCGAAGCCGGTGAGGGTTGCCTGCTGGCCTTGATCGGCAGCCACGGGCATCTGGAGATCGCGGTCTCGGGCGGTTCGGCGGCTGCCCAGCTAGCGATCGATCCCGGCGCCGAGCTGCGCGTGACGTGGCCTGCGCAAACGCGCGACGGGCGCGACTCTTCAGGGACCGACTAGCGCCCACCGGCAACCGTGGTTAGAATTCCCCCCATGGGAAGTTACGCCAAGACCGGTGTGTTGCTCGCATCGCTGAGCGCCTTGCTTCTGCTGATCGGCCAGGCCTTCGGCGGTCAGCAAGGAATGGCGATTGCGCTGGTGTTTGCCGCCGTGATGAACCTGGGTTCCTACTGGTTTTCCGATCGCATCGTCCTCAGCATGTACCGCGGCCGTCCGGCGCCCGAGAACCATCGGCTGACGCGCGTCGTGCAGGATCTGGCACTGCGCTCGAACATGCCGATGCCCAAGGTGTATCTGCTCCCAAGTCAGTCGCCCAACGCCTTTGCCACCGGCCGCGGTCCCAAGCACGCTTCGGTAGCGGCCACCGAGTGCCTGCTCGCGCGTCTAGACGACGATGAACTCCAGCGCGCGATGGCGATCACCG
>CAZJCO010000145.1:0-7333 GCA_964544375.1 uncultured Myxococcales bacterium | reverse complement strand
CGCCATCGATCGAGACGGCTCCATCGATCGAGAGTGCGGGGTCGGTCGAGACCGTCAAGGCGATCATGGCTTCGGTTGCGTCGGACCTGAAGCGGCTGACGCTCGAACTCGGCGGCAACGACGCCGCCATTGTGCTCCCAGACGCCAAGCCAACCGAGATCGCTCCGAAGATCTTCGAAGCTGCCTTCGCCAACACCGGTCAGGTGTGTTCGGCGCTCAAGCGACTTTACGTTCACAAGGACATCTACGAGCAGATGTGCGAGGCGCTCCTCGGTGTCGCCAAGCAAGCAAAAGTCGGACCCGGCGATGAAGAGGGCGTGGATTTCGGTCCGCTCAACAATGCGATGCAACTCGAAAAGGTAATGGCGCTGGTCGAGGATGCCAAGGCGCACGGCGCACGAGTATTGGTCGGCGGCGAGCGCATGGACCGCCCCGGTTACTTTTATCCAGTGACGCTGATCGCCGGCATCGACGACGGTGCGAGGCTGGTCGACGAGGAACAGTTCGGACCTGTGCTGCCGATTCTCAAGTACTCCGATCTCGACGATGCCGTCGAGCGAGCCAACCGCGTCAAGTACGGCCTCGGCGGATCCGTCTGGTCCGCGGATAGCGAGCGTGCCCTCGAGGTGGCCGCGCGGCTCGAATGTGGCACCGCATGGGTCAATCAGCACACGACGATCCTCCCCAACGTGCCGTTTGGCGGTTGCAAGTGGTCGGGGTTGGGTAGGGAGAACGGTCCCTGGGGTCTCGAAGAGTATACCAATTTGCAGGTGTTCAACGTCGCCAACCCGGGTGGCTGACGGCGAGCGCGCGGACGGTGTGATAGGGGCTTGACGGCGACGTCCTTTGGTGGTCAGGTTCGCAGGTCGGGGCCACGCGGGTTCGCTGTTGCGGGCACCGTGTGCGCCGTGCGATGGTTCCTGGCGGGGAGGTGGCCGCATGGCCGTTGATTTACTCGATTCGGAGTTGTACCGGAGCGACCCGTATCCGGCATTTGCCGAGATGCGCAAGAACTCCCCTGTTCATTGGGACGACAAGCACGGCGTATGGCTCGTTACGCGTTGGAACGACGTCGTGCGCGTAGCGCGTAACGCCGATCTTTTCTGTTCGGGGCAGGGCATTCGCCCAAACGACGATACCAAGGCGGGCATCGTTACCACCGACGAACCGCGCCACGGCCAACTGCGGCGGTTGGTCAGTCGTGGATTTACTCCGGAGATGGTTGCGCGCCACGAACCGCGTATTCGCAAGGTCGCCGTCGAAGCGATCGAGGCGGTCGAGAGCGCCGGCAAGTGCGACTTCGTTTCCGATCTCGCAGCCGAACTTTCGCTCAGAGTCATGGCGGGTGTTCTTGGAATCATGCGGGAGCATCGTGCCATGTTCCGCGAATGGTCCCAGGACATTATCGCGGGGGACGGCCAGCCGCCGGGCACTGCGGGCTACGAACGGGGCCGTAGTGCGCGCGCCGATTTGGCCGAATATTTGCGCGCCGTGGTTGCCGAGCGAAAAGAACAGCCGCGTGGCGATGTGATCAGCGCACTCACGCGCGCGAGCCAAGAAGGCCTGCTCGATACCGATCCGAAGGAGCTGGGCGAGGACGAACTCATCGGTTTCTTGCTGCTACTGCTGATCGCTGGAATCGATACGACGCGCAACGCGATGAGCGCTGGTATGGTTGCGTTCAGCGCCTACCGCGATCAGTGGCGGCGCTTGCGCGACGATCCGGGGCTGCTCCCAAGTGCCGTGGAAGAGATCCTGCGGTGGAGTACGCCGATGATCAACACGCGGCGCACGGCGACGCGCGCCACGGAACTTGGTGGCCAAGAGATCGCGCAAGGCGATCAGGTGGTGATCTTCTTTGCCTCGGCTAACCGCGACGAAGAAGTCTTTACGCTGCCGAACGAGTTCCGCGTGGACCGTGATCCAAATCCGCACGTGAGCTTCGGTGCCGGTGTGCATTTCTGTTTGGGTGCCGATCTGGCCCGGCTGGAGATTCGCATCCTCTTTGAAGAGTTGATGCGACGCTTACCCGATATCCGTTTGGCGCCCGGCACCCAGCCGGTCTACGGCGCCTCGGCCGTGGTCCGGGAAATCTCGGAACTTCCGGTGGTGTTCGGGTCGCCGGCCGCTTGACGAGATCGTTGTTGCTACGGCGACAGTCCATGGGTGCCGAGGATCCTCGTTTTTTTGAATCGGCGGACGCGGAACGTCGCCACAAGAAGCGTTGGACACGCATCTGGCTCCCACCTTGGCCGCATAAGCCTCGGGGTTTGGTCCAGGGGCAAGCACGGGCAAGGTTACATGAACGACGGCCGGTCGCCGATGATCTGCTTCTTGCGTAAGGCGGCAAGTTCTTCCTCGCTCAAGCGGAGTTCGCCGCGCAGCACTTCTTCGTTGTGCTCACCGAGCACGGGTGGGGGCGAGCGATGGAGGTTGCGGGGGAGGGCCGAAAACGCCATCGGAAGTCCGGGATAGCGCGTGTCTCCGGTTGCCGGATGCTGCATGACCTGGAAGAAACCGCGCGCCTCTAGCTGCGGGTTGGGCATCAAAAAATGGCCGTTGACCAGCGGGTGCGCCGGCACGCCTGCCGCGAGGAGTTGTTGGACGGCGGTTACTTGGTCTCGCGTAGCGAGCCAAGCTTCGATGCGAGCGTCGATTGCATCGTGGGCCGCTCGACGTCCCTCGCGGGTGATTAGCGCAGGATCGGCGAGCAGGTCGCCGGCATCGATCCGTTTTGCTAGCCCTCGCCACTGCTCGTCGGTCGCGGCGGCGATCGCGATCCACGCATCCTCGCCGGCGCAGCGATAGACTCCCTGCGGCGCCGCGTAGCGACCGCGGTTGCCGCGCTGGTCGATCAGACGGCCGTAGGCCGAGTACTCGATCGACTGTTCGCAGGCGACATTTAGAGCGACCTCGGCCAGGGGTACCTCGACGAGTTCTCCTTTACCGCTTTGCCGGCGTTGCTCGATCGCGAGCAGCAGCGCGAACGCCGCGTGTACGCCCCCGAGTGGATCGCAGGCGCCGCGCACGACCAGCGGCATGTCTTGATAGCCGGTCACCCAGGCCAGCCCGCTTACCTGCTCGACGGTCATGGCGAAACCGGAGCGGTCACGCCAGGGGCCGTCCAGACCGAAGGCCGGCATGCGCAGCATGATCGTCCGCGGGTTGACTGCGTGGACGCTCGGCCAGTCCAGGCCGAACTGCTCGACGACGCGTGGCGAGAAGTTTTCGATGACGACGTCGGCGCGTTCAATCAGGCGTTTCACCAGCGCGATGCCTTCGGTGCTGTCCAGACGCAGAGTCACGCCGCGTTTGCCGGAATTGACGCCGGCGAACACCGGTGACCATTCCCACAATCGATCGGTCGCAATCGCGCCGGCAAAGCGCATGCCGTCGGGCCGCTGGATCGACTCTACTTTGATGACGTCGGCACCCATCGCGGCCAGCAGCCAGGTAGCGAAGGGACCGGCCCAGAAGGTGGAGAGATCGAGCACACGCAGACCGGCGAGCGGCAATGGATCGTTTTCGCTCGGGCCGTTTGTGCCGGCCGTCCATGGCGTTGGTCGAGACCACGGTCCGGTGCCGGCCGAGGATTGCGCGCCCAAGATCTCGTGCGTGTTTGCTCCGCGGCGCGCCGCTCGGCCCAGCGGCCGGAGTGTGCTGCGCTGGGCGCGATTAGCGCGGCCGCGTGATGCGCCGCGTTTTAGGCCATCGTTTGGAGCGAAGACGCCGCGTTCGACGAACTGCTCCATTTCTAAAACGGTGCGGCCGTTGCCGACCGGTACCGCCGGGATACGAAACAAGCTGGCCTGCTCGACAATTTCGGCCACGGTGCGCTCGCGCGTCCAGCCGTGAATGATCTCTTGCATGAAAGCGAGGTCTTTGCTGCGCTGCGTACCGTCGAGATAGCGTTCGTCTTCGGCGACTTCCGGATGGCCGATCATCAAGCAGAAGTCTTTCCATTGCTGGCCTGTGATCGTGCAGAATCCGACCCAGCCGTCCTTGGCCGGTTCGATCGACGGTATTTCGATCCCGCGAGGAAGTTTCACGCCGCGCCATTGGCCACCGAGGTCGAGGTAAGGAGTGAGGGAGAGAACGGCCGCCTCGAACATCGACAGGTCCACGTGCTGTCCCTTGCCCGTGCGGCGCGCCGACAGGCAGGCGAGCAATCCGCCGATCGCCGCAAAGCTGCCCGCGATCCATTCGCCGATGCGGCCGCCGGCGGCGACCGGCCGGCGGCCGGAAAGTCCGCGATAGTCCGTTGCGCCGGTTCCCGCTTGCAGCGTAAACTCCGTGGCCGGACGTTCGGCCCAAGGGCCGGTGAGGCCCCACGGAGAAATCGAAACGACCGACAGCCTGGGGTTGGCGCGTGCCAGTCGGTCCGGCTCCAACTCGCGCTCGGCAAGACCGCCGGAGCCGAAGCTCTCGATCAGCAAGTCCGCGTTCTTGGCAAGCTCGGCGAGCTGGGCCCGCCCGGTCTCTTGCGTAAGATCGAGTAGAAGCGATCGTTTGGAAGCGGCCAAGTGCGCAAATAGCGCGCCGTCCTCATCGGCGCCGAGTTCCGCTCCCGACCCCGTCCAGCGTCTGAGCGGATCGAGCCGCCCGACTTCTTCGATCTTGATCACGTCGGCGCCGCCGTCGACGAGCATCTTCGTGCAGTAGGCGCCGGCGATCTCGCTCGACACATCAAGCACCCGCAGTCCCTCAAGCGGCCACATGCTTGACAGGGATAAGCACGTTTTCTAACTGATGGAAATTGCAGGGATTTTGCTGCCGAAATCTTAGTAATTTCCATTGGTTAGAAAACGCGCTTATGCCCGGGGCGATGGCCGACGAACTCGCCAGTGAACTTTCTTGCTTTCTCTCGCGCCGCGGGCCGCCGCGCCGTAGCCGCGACCCGGTCAACCTGCCGACGATTCGCCGCTGGTGCGATGCCCTGGGCGAGCAGAGCGCGATCTTTGCCGATGCCGCTTCGGCCGAGCACGCCGGCTTGCCGGGCGTGGTGGCGCCCGCGGCGATGCTCGGCGTATGGACCATGCCGGCCAACCTAGCGGCAACCGACCACCGGCAGGAGGATGACCGGCAGCAAGACCCGCTTGCCTCGGTGCTCGAGCGGCTCGATGCGGCAGGCTTTTCCTCGGTCGTTGCGACCGGCATCAGCGAGGACTACCCGCGTTACCTTCGCGTCGGCGAGACGGTCACCGGCCTGCGCTCGATCGGCGAGATTTCCCAGGTCAAGCAGACGGCGCTCGGACGCGGCCACTTCGTTACGACCGAGACCGCGTACCACAACGACGCAGGAGAACTGCTTGGCCGCAGCACCTTCGTGCTGCTGAAGTTCGATCCGAGCACGGCGCGCAGACCGGAGCATCCGGAAAGTGAGCGTGAACGCGCCAGCGAGAAAGCGGCCGGCGGCGAGCGCCCATCTCGGCCGCTACCCGGAATCAGCCGCGACACGCGGTTCTTCTGGGACGGACTGGAGGCCGGAGAGCTGCGCATCCAACGCTGCGAGGGTTGCGGGCGCCTGGCGCATCCACCGCTGGTGCGTTGCCCGGCCTGCGGCAGCTACGAATTCGGCTACCAAGTAGCCAGCGGCCGCGCGAGCGTCTACAGCTTCGTCGAACCTTGCCACCCCAAGCTGCCGATGTTCGATTACCCGTACGTTGTCGGCCTGGTCGAGCTCGAAGAAGGCACCCGTCTGATCACGAACGTCGTCGACGTTGACGCCGACGACGTCGAGATCGGGATGCCGGTCGAATTGGTCCTGCGCCGCCCCGACGGCAAGCTGCTCCTGCCGCTGTTCCGACCGGCGGCGACTCCCCGCCGCGCTTCACCGCGTTGGGCAAGCCAGGTGCGCCAAGGAGAGCGGCTGCCGCTGTGTCCGATAGACGTTACCGCCAAACTGGTCATTGGCGGCGCGCTGGCCACCTGTGACTACCAGGACGTCCATCACGACCGCGACGCCGCCCGCGCGCGCGGCATGAAAGACGTCTTCATGAACATTTACACGACCCTGGGGCTGTGCACACGTTACGCCGGCGATTGGGCCGGGCCAGGAGCACGAATTCGCTCGCTGTCGCTGCGCCTGGGCGCGCCGAACTACCCGGGCGACGTGATGACGCTCGCTGCTACCGTGCGAAGCGTCGATGCTTCGGGAACCGCGCAGCTTGCGATTCGCGGACGAAATAGCCTTGGCGACCACGTCACCGGCACGATCGTGGTCGAACTGGCGGCCGCGGCGGCCGAAGGCGAGGTCGCGCGGTGAGCAGATCGTTTTGTTACAAGTCCGCCATCGCCGGTATCGGTGCCACCGAGTTTTCGAAGAACTCCGGTCGCAGCACGCTGCGCCTGGCCGTCGAAGCGAGCGAGGCGGCGATCCGGGATGCCGGCCTCAAGCCAGAGCAAATCGACGGCATGGTCAGCTATACGACCGACGACAATCACGAGATCGACGTCGCACGCAGTCTCGGCGTCAAAGAGTTGACGTATTTCGTTCGTGTTCACCACAGCGGTGGTGCCGCGTGCGGCACGATTCAGGCCGCCGCGATGGCTGTTTGCGCCGGCGTAGCAAACTACGTTCTGGTCTATCGCGCCTTCAACGAGCGGTCGGAGACGCGTTTTGGCATTGGCGTGCAAGGCCGCAACCCAGCACCGACGCCGATGGAGGTCGACTTCGGTTGGAGCTCGCCGTTCGGCCTGCTCACACCGGCGTCTTGGGTAGCGATGTTTGCGCGACGTTACATGCACGAATACGGCGCGACGACCGAAGATTTCGGCCGTGTCGCGGTAACGTTTCGCAAGCACGCTGCGACCAACCCCAAAGCGTTCTTTTACAAGCGGCCGATTTCGCTCGAAGAGCACCAGGCAAGCCGCTGGATCGTCAAGCCACTACGCTTGCTCGACTGCTGTCAGGAGTCCGACGGCGGCCAGGCTTTTGTCGTTACCACGCTCGAACGTGCGCGCGATCTCGCGCAAGCGCCGGCGGTCATCGCCTCGGCCGCGCAGGGCAGCTGCGACGATCAACAGATGATGAAGAGTTACTACCGGGAGTCGATCACCGGCATTCCGGAAGTCGGTCTGTGCGCTCGCCAAATCTGGCAAGACACGGGCCTCGGCCCCGACGACATCCAGACGGCGATCATCTACGATCATTTTTCGCCGACGGTCTTGCCCCAGCTCGAGGAGTGGGGATTCTGCAAACGAGGCGAGGCCAAGGACTTCGTCCGCGACGGCAACATCGCGTTGGGCGGGCGCCTGCCGGTCAACACGAACGGTGGTCAGCTCGGCGAGGCCTACATCCACGGCATGAACGGCATCGCCGAGGCGGTCCGGC
>CAZJCO010000144.1:0-7363 GCA_964544375.1 uncultured Myxococcales bacterium | reverse complement strand
GACGGCTGTACGCGCAGAGTGCACCTGTCGCGCGCGGAGACGTGAATTGAGCCGCAGGGCCGCCAGAATCGCCCGCGGGGCTGCCGACGCCGCCGCTTCCGGCGAGCGGCCGCGTTTCGTCGCAGGCTCGATGGGGCCGACGACCAAGACCATTTCGGTAACCGGCGGAATCACCTGGCAGCAGCTCGCCGCGGCCTACCACGAGCAGGCGCTGGGACTGATCGAAGGCGGATGCGATTTCTTGCTGGTCGAGACCTGCCAAGACACCCTCAACATCAAGGCCGCCCTCGAGGGAATCGACCGGGCCAACGCCGAGCTGGGCGTGGCCGTGCCCGCCGCAGTGCAGGGAACCGTCGAAACGATGGGAACCCTGCTCGCCGGTCAGGACGTCGAGGCGTTCTATGTCTCCTTGGCCCATCGCGACCTGCTCTGGATCGGACTGAACTGTGCGACCGGCCCCGACTTCATGACGGACCATCTTCGCACCCTGGCGCACTGGTCGCGCTTTCCGGTCGCTTGCGTGCCCAATGCCGGCTTGCCCGACGAGGACGGCAACTACAACGAAACGCCGCAGATGCTGGCCGACAAGCTCGCGGCGTTTGCCGATCAGGGCTGGGTCAACGTCGTCGGCGGATGCTGCGGTACGGTGCCCGATCATATCGGGCGCATTAGCGAGGCGGTCCGCGGCAAGCGCCCGCGACGGGCCGAGCCGCCGCGGCGCAGCGTCGTCTCCGGGATCGAAGCCTACGAAATCGACGACGAGAAGCGGCCGGTGATCGTCGGCGAGCGTACCAACGTCCTCGGCAGCCGAAAATTCAAGCGCCTCATCGCCGAGGGCCGCTGGGAGGAAGCCGCCGAAATCGGCCGCGCGCAGGTACGCAAGGGTGCCGCCATCGTCGACGTCTGCCTGCAGGATCCCGACCGCGACGAACGCACCGACGTCGTACGCTTTCTCGACGTGCTGGCGAAGAAAGTGCGCGCGCCGGTCATGATCGATTCGACCGACCCGCAGGTGATCGAGGAAGCGCTCGAGCGACTGCAGGGAAAGTCGATCATCAACTCGATCAACCTCGAAGAGGGCGAGGCCAAACTACAAACCGTGGTGCCGCTGATAAAGCGCTTTGGCGCCGCGGTCGTGGTCGGGTGCATCGACGACGACCCCGAGCAGGCGCAGGCCGTCACGCGCGAGCGCAAACTCGATATCGCCAAACGCAGCTTCGAGCTTCTCACCGGTCCCTACGGGATGGCCGCCGAAGATATTGTCTTCGATCCTCTGGTCTTTCCGATCGGTACCGGAGACGAGAACTACGCCGGCTCCGGCGTCGAGGTGATCGAGGGACTACGCCTCATCAAGCAGGCGTTTCCGCGTGCCAAGACGATTCTCGGTATCTCGAACGTCTCCTTCGGCCTACCGCCGGCCGGCCGCGAGGTCCTAAACAGCGTCTTCCTGCACTACTGCGTGGAGGCTGGGCTCGATTTGGCGATCGTCAACGCCGAAGCGTTGGCGCCCTACGGGCGCATCAGTGAGGTCGAGCGCGCCCTGTGCGACGACTTGATCTGGTGGCGCGGCCAAGACCCGGTGGCGGCCTTCGCCGAGCACTTTGCCGGAAAGAAGAAGACGCCGTCGGTCGATGAGCGCGCCGCACTCAGCGTCGACGAGCGGCTAGCTCTGTGCGTGCTGGAAGGGTCGAAAGACGGCCTGATCGAAGATCTCGAAGAAGCGCGCAAGACCCGCCGGCCTCTCGAGATCATCAACGGACCGCTGATGGCAGGAATGGACGAGGTCGGACGCCGCTTCAACAACAACGAGATGATCGTTGCCGAAGTGTTGCAGTCGGCCGGAGCCATGAAGGCCGCCGTCGGTCACCTCGAACAGTATATGGAAAAATCCGAGACCGCCGTTCGTGGCCGCATCGTGCTGGCGACGGTCAAGGGCGACGTGCACGACATCGGCAAGAATCTGGTCGAGATCATCCTCAACAACAACGGTTTCGAGGTGATCAATCTCGGCATCAAAGTTCCGCCCGAAGAACTGATTCAGGCCTGCCGCGAGCAACGGCCCGACGCGATCGGGCTGTCCGGCCTACTGGTCAAGAGCGCGCAACAGATGGTCGTTACTGCGCGCGATCTCAAGGCCCAAGGGATCGCCTGCCCCCTGCTGGTCGGTGGAGCCGCGCTGTCGAGCCGCTTTACCCGGCTGCGGATCGCGCCGGAGTACGGTGGCCTGGTGGCCTACGCCAAGGATGCGATGACCGGCTTGGATCTGGCAAAACGCCTCGAACGCGAGGAGGACCGCAGAGAGCTCGAAACCGAGTTGTTGCGCGAGGGCGAGCAACTCGCGGCTGCCGAGGAGCGGCGCCGGCAAAAGCCGAGGGCGACCGCGACCGCGGGCCGCGCCTCGACGGTCGAGCCCGCCGAGGACGTGCCGCAGCCGCCCGACCTCAAACGCCATGTCATCGAAGACCACGATCTGGCGGAAGTTTTCGATTTCATCAATCCGGTCATGCTCTTCACGCGTCACCTGGGCTTCAAGGGAAGGTTCGAAGAAGGCTTGGCCGCCGGCGACGCGAAAGCGGCCGAGCTGGCGCGGCAGGTCGACGAGGTTCAGGCCGAGCTTCTCGCCTTTAGCGATGTTCGAGCGAGCGCCGTCTATCGATTCTTTCCGGCGGCATCGGACGACACGCGGCTGTTGCTTCTGGAATCGGATTTTCAGACGCATGCGGGCAGCTTTGAGTTCGGCCGGCAACAACGCGAACAGGGTCTCTGCCTGAGCGATTTTGTGTCGCCGATGGCCGCCGGCCGTCGCGACTATGTCGCGCTACTGGCGACAACCGTCGGTCCAGGTGTGCGCGCGCTGGCCGAACACTGGAAGTCCAAGGGGGACTATCTGCGCTCGCACATCGTGCAGGCTTTGGCGATCGAATCCGCCGAAGGCATGGCGGAACTGCTTCATAGCAAGATTCGCGCAATGTGGGGCTTTGCCGATCCTCCCACGCTCAGCAAGAAGGACCTCTTCCAGGCGCGCTACCGCGGCATCCGCGTGTCCTTCGGTTACCCGGCCTGTCCGCGGCTCGAGGACCAAGCCGAACTGTTCCGCCTGCTCGGCGTCGAAGAGGCGATCGGCGTGCAGCTGACGGAAGGATTCATGATGGATCCGGAGTCCTCGGTGACGGCCTTGGTGTTTCACCACCCGCAGGCGCGTTATTTCTCGCTTAGCGAGGAAGATCAGCGCCTGCTCGAGGATCGAATCGCCGCTCGAGCTTGACCGGTTCGATCAGTCGGCCGAGCAACAGACCGCTGGCAAGGCCGCCTAGATGGGCCACGTTGTCTCGTCCCGGACCGAATCCGATCAAGAGTCCGTAGACGGCGGCGAGGGCGCCGAGAACCTGCCACGAACGGTAGCGGCTGCTTTTCTGTGCCGGGTGCAAGGCCTGGCCGGCCAAGCCACCGAGCACTCCGGCAATGCCGCCCGAGGCGCCGGCCTTGAGCGCGATCGTCGGCGCCCAGAAGTGGCTTAGCGCGTTGCCCGCGATGCCGGTGGCAACGAACAGCGCAAGAAACCGCAGCGGACCGATGTCGCGCGCCAGCGGCGGACCGAGCACGAGCAGCGCGGCCATGTTGACGATCAGGTGGGGCAGGCCGAAGTGGAGAAAGACCGCGCTGGCCAGACGCCACCATTCCCCTCGTTCGACGTGCTGCCAGGAGATTGCCCCGCCGGCCAAGAGTCGCGAGCGGCTGCCGCCGTCCTCGCCGAGGTAGGCGAGAACGTACATCGCCACGCAGGCGACCAAGATCAACAGGACACTCTCCGATCCTGGCCCGAACCACTTCGATACGGTTTTGTTGTCGCCGTGGTCGATCGGCGTCTCGGCCGCCCTGGACGATGCGGCGGCCGTTAGGCCAAACGGAAACTCGTCGCGCAGCAGAGCCAGCGCTCGGTCGGCGTCGCCTGGCGGGACGGTAACGTGCAGCCGCCCGCGCCGCGTCGCCGGCTCGGTGGCGGCGTCGATTCCCATCGACGCGCACAAAAGCACTACCCGGTGCGCGCTTTCTTCTTCGAGATCGGAACAAATTCTGACCGGACTCTTGCGCACGCGCCCAGAGTGCCACAAGGTGTTTCGCATGGATACCCGAGACCTATTACACCAGCGGCTGGCCGAGGCGTTTGCGGGCGCCAAAGTGCTCGACGTCATCGATCAAAGCGCCGCCCACCGGGGCCACAGCGGATCCTCGGGAGGCGGGCATTTCCAGGTCATCATTGTCTCGGCAGCATTCGATGGCCTTAGCCGCGTGCAGCGTCAGCGCCGCGTCTACGAAACGGTCGCCGACGAAATGCAAAGCGCGGTGCACGCTCTGTCGATGACCTGTCTGACGCCGCGCGAATTCGAGGAAGACCGATGAGACGGACGGCGAAGCGAGCCGCCGGCGCGAGCAGGTGACCGACGGCCGTTTGAAGGACAGCGAAGTCTTCTTTGTAGCGGCCGCCGGCGCCGTCGTCGTGCTATTGTCGGGTGGCATCTTGTTCGAGACGCTGGGCGCCGCCGACGCGCGCAGCTTGCTTGTACTGGTGGCTCCAATTCGACCGGTGCGCGCGGTCTACGCCTGGTTCGTGCTGCTCCCGGCGGCGCTGGTCTTTCTTGGTATAGGCGTTCCTTTTGCCCTGGCGACCGTCAAACGCCTCGCCCGGCGGGACGTAACACGCGCTGAGACGCTGTCATTGGCCGCTCTGCTCGCGGCGTTGTGCGGGATTTGGACTCTGCCCGACCGACCGTGGGCGGCGCCATCGGCGCTGCTGTTGATGGCTGCTTCGGCCTTGGCAGGAGCGGGACGGGGCGGTCGTGCGCTGCTCGAAAAGTGGAGCGGCCGGCTGCTGGCTGCGGCCGGAGCTTGCCTCTTACTGCTTGCCGCCTGGGAGTACCGCGCAGCGAACCCTGCCGACACGAAAACCCTGATTGTCGGGCCGACGTTCGCGGTCGCCGTTGGCGCGCTGCTCCCATGGGCAGTGCTTTCTAGTTTTCTCGCCGGATTCATCGACGGACGCCGCGCCCTGTGGGCGACGGGCTGCCTTGCGGCGGCCGTTGCGTGGTATCTTGTTCCTCAACTGGTCTGGCGCCTGGGGCCGGCCGATCTCGCCGCAGTCGTTGAGCCCTCCCTGACGGCGGCAAGTGGCGCTTGGATTCTGGTAGCCGGATTGCGAGCCTAGCCCGCAGAAACGGAGCGAGCATGGGACGAAAGGCGACGCTTGCGCTGACACATTACGGCCGGCGGTCGGGACGGGCCTACAGGGTAACCGTCTGGTACGTGTTGATCGACGGGTTTCTCTGGATCGGCAGCCTCGATGCAACGCGATCCTGGGTGCGCAACTTGCTGGCCAACGGCCGCGCCGAGGTTGAGTTCGGTGGAGCCCGGCATCCGTGCAGTTTCCGCCGGGTGTCCGACGCTCGGGGGCTGGCGCGTTTCGAACGCGCGATCATTGCAAAATACCCGGTTCGAGGGCGTCTGCTGCGTCTGTTCGTTCGCGGCCAGCACTGCGTGTTTTGCAGCGCTCGGCCCTTAGTCGACTCCGCTGGCGACCGCGTCGGCGACTAGGTCGCCGACCTCAGAGGTCGAGTACCCCATACGGCCGGCGCTCATCGACTCGAGCTTCTGGCTCATGACGTAGCTCATCGCCTGCTCGACGCGCTCGGCCGCGGCGTCTTCTCCCAAATGCGCGAGCAACATTTGTCCGGCGCCGATCGCTGCCATCGGGTTGATCACGCCCTGGCCGGTGTACTTGGGGGCCGAACCGCCGATGGGCTCGAACATCGAGACCTTGCCGGGATGAATGTTGCCGCCTGCGGCGATCCCCATTCCGCCTTGAACCATGGCACCGAGATCCGTAATGATGTCGCCGAACATGTTGTCGGTAACGATGACGTCGAACCATTCGGGGTTTTTCACCGTCCACATGCAGGTCGCGTCGACGTGGGCGTAGTCGCGCTTGATGTCCGGGTAGTCGGCCTTGCCGACTTCGTGAAACGCGCGTTCCCAGAGGTCGAACGCGTAGGTCAAGACATTGGTCTTGCCGCAGAGGGTGAGCGTTTTTGCGCGGTCGCGCTTGCGCGTGTACTCGAAGGCGTAACGCAGGCAGCGCTCAACGCCCATACGCGTGTTGATGGACTCCTGCACCGCGACCTCATGGGGCGTGCCCTTGCGAAGAACTCCTCCGCTGCCGGTGTAGAGGCCTTCGGTGTTTTCGCGAACGACGACGAAGTCGATGTCTTCGGGGCCTTTGCCCTTTAGGGGAGTTTCAACGCCAGGGTAAAGCTTTACCGGCCTCAAGTTAATGTAGAGGTCGAGTTCGAAACGCATGGCGAGAAGGATGCCTTTTTCGAGGATTCCCGGTTTGACGTCGGGATGGCCGATGGCCCCGAGCAGGATGCCGTCGAAGGCTTTAAGCTCTTCGACCGCCGACTCCGGCAGCGTCTCGCCGGTTCGCATGTAGCGCTCGCCGCCGAAGTCGAAATCGGTCGTTTCAAACTTCAGGTTGAACGTGCTGGCAGCCGCTTGGAGTACTTTGACGGCTTCACGTGTGACCTCGGGTCCGGTACCGTCGCCCGGCACCACCGCTATCTTGTACAAAGGCTCGATCCTCCTTCGGAAACTTCCGGACTCACGCGGCAGAGAGGCCGTACGGGGCCGGGCGGGCGCCTTGGCGGGGGCGGTGCGCACCGGGCCCGCAAACGCAGCATCCTAGCGAAAACCGGCTCCGCTACCAATGACCGGTTCCAAGCCAAGGCCGAGCGGACTCTGGCGGGGTGGCAAAGTCGCGGCGGGGCCGTTACATTGGGTACTTGCGCGCAAGCGCTGCGGCGGCGTACCCAAGTGGTTAAGGGAGAGGTCTGCAAAACCTCCATTCAGCGGTTCGAATCCGCTCGCCGCCTCCAAATCTGGCGCCTGCTTGCAGCCGCCGCCGGCTTTTCGGTGGTGGCGCGCTGTAAGAATGGCCCCCCACGCCACAATCCGATAATCTGCTTGGACACGCCGGGGTGGTGGAACTGGTAGACACTGGGGACTTAAAATCCCCTGGCCCAACGGCCGTCCGGGTTCGAATCCCGGCCCCGGCACCAGCGAAAGTAGTCTAGTTATCAAGAGCTTGTGTCGAAGACGCGGGGAGGGTGGTGAAGAGCTAGGGTCGCTCGCACTACGCCGTGGTACCGCAATGGTACCAAGTGTTTCTGATTAGCGGCATATTTCACGGTCGAAAGGGAACATGGCGACAGGAACTTCCGTCGCCTTTCACCGCAGCGGATAATCGACAGCGATGCCTGAGCCGAGCGACACGTACGTGCAGAACCGCGACCTGACCGGCCTGCTATTCGAG
>CAZJCO010000143.1:0-7371 GCA_964544375.1 uncultured Myxococcales bacterium | reverse complement strand
CCGCCTCGGCGGAATCCACTCGGTCGTCGAGCGCGAGCGATTGCTGCCAGCGGCCCGCGAGATCGCCGAGGCGATTGCCGCCAAGAGCCCCAAGGCGGTGCGCTTGGCCAAGGAATCTCTGAACGGCATCGAATTGCTAGACATCAAACGGAGCTATCGTTTCGAGCAGGGCTTTACGCTCGAGCTCTATACGTCGCCCGATTCGCAGGAAGCACGCGACGCCTTCGTCGAAAAGCGTGACGCGAAGTTCGGCGGCGACGGGAAAGAAAAGAGCGACAAGTAGATCGCCGGGAGTCTGACGGAGGATATGGATCTCAGCTACACGGAACAGGAGCAGGCGTTTCGTCGCGAGGCGCGGGAGTGGCTCGAGGCGCACGTGCCGCGCGAGCAGTTGCCGTCGATGGACACGGCCGAAGGTTTTGCCGCGCACCGGCGCTGGGAAGCCGAACTCAACGAGGGCGGCTGGGCGATGGTGCCCTGGCCGGTCGAATACGGTGGCCGTGGCGCCAATTTGATCGAGTGGCTGATCTTCGAGGAAGAGTACTACCGCGTCGGCGCGCCCGGCCGTGTGAACCAAAACGGTATCTTTCTGCTCGGTCCGACGCTGATGGACTTCGGTACCGAGGAACAAAAGGCGCGCTACCTTCCCAGGATGGCTTCGAGCGAGGAAGTCTGGGCCCAGGGTTGGTCGGAACCTAACGCCGGCAGCGACATGGCGGCGATTCGCGCGACCGCATGTCGCGACGGCGATAGTTACGTGCTGAACGGCCAGAAGACTTGGTGCTCGCGTGCGGCCTTCGCCGATTGGCTGTTTGGCATCTTTCGCACCGATCCCGATTCCGAGCGGCACCGCGGTTTGACGTTCGTCTTGGTGCCGCTCGATGCCGAAGGCGTCACCGTCCGGCCGATCGCGCAGCTCGACGGAGAGACGGGTTTTGCCGAAGTCTTTTTCGACGACGTGCGCGTGCCGGTCGCCAACCGCCTGGGTGAGGAGAACGCCGGTTGGAAGGTCGCCATGGCGACGGCCGGTTTCGAGCGCGGCCTGATGCTGCGCAGCCCGGCGCGCTTTCAGGCGACGGCGGCGCGATTGATCGCGCTGTGGCGGGCCAACGCGGGCGGCGCGCCGGGTTCTGCCCGGCAGTGCGACGCTAGTCTGCGCGACGCCGTGGTGCGCGGCTGGATGGACGCCGAGGCGTACGCGCTCAATACCTACATGACCGCGTCGCGTCTGATCGCCGGTGGAACGATCGGCGCAGAGGCGAGTCTGAACAAGATCTTCTGGTCCGAGCTCGACATCTGCATGCACGAAACCGCCGTTCGCATGCTCGGCGAGCGCGGCACGCTGTGGCCAGGCGCACCGGCGGCCGGAGACGTCGGCGACTGGCTCGACGGTTATCTCTTTGCCCTGGCCGGTCCGATCTATGCCGGAACCAACGAGATTCAACGCAACGTGATCGCCGAGCGCCTGCTCGGTCTGCCGAGAAAGTAGCGGGGGAGCGGTCGATGCGTTTTCATTTCGACGAAGAGCAGCGGCTGTTTCAGCAGAGCGTGCGCGAATTTCTCGAGGGGGAGTGTTCGGCCGAGGTCGTGCGTGGCCTTTGGGATAGCGACAGCGGGCGCTCGGCCGAGCTGTGGGCCAAGCTGGCCGAGATGGGGCTGCTCGGTCTACTTGTGCCCGAGGAGGCAGGAGGCCTCGGCCGCGACGAGAGCGATTTCGTGTTATTGCTCGAGGAAACGGGTCGGGCGGCGCTGCCGGCGCCGATCGTAGAGACGGCGGCGGTTGCCGCGCCGTTGCTGCGGGAACTTGGCGCCGAGGCTACGGCCGCTGGCGATGGGGCGACGGCTTCGATCGACGACTGGATCGGGCGGATCGCCACTGGCGAGCTCGTCGCTACGGTTGGGTTGCAGCGCGAGCCGCTGGTTGCCGATGCCCACGTGGCTGACCTGCTCTTGCTTGAAAGCGACGGGGAGATTCACGCCGTTGGCCGCGAGGCGGCGTCGATCGAGGCGCAGCCGGGGATCGACCCTTCGCGTCGCCTGTTTCGTGTCACGTGGCAGCCGCAGGCAGCCACGCGGATTGCGGCGGGCGCCGAGGCGGCCATACTCGCGGAGGCGGCCTTCGACCGCGCAGCTCTGGGTTCGGCCGCGCAACTGCTGGGAGTCGGCCAGCGCATGATCGACATCGCCGTGGCCTATGCCTGTGAGCGCGAGCAGTTTGGGCAGGCGATCGGCGCGTTCCAAGCGGTCAAGCACATGCTGGCTAGCGCGCAGGTACGTGTCGAGTTCGCGCGTCCGGTGGTCTATCGCGCGGCCTTTGCCGTGGCGCGCCGGGGCGATGACGAGGAGGGGTCGCGTGCGGTGTACGTCTCGCACGCCAAGGCGGCAGCGGCCGAGGCGGCCCTGGTTGCCGCACGCGCGGCGCTACAGGTACACGGCGCGATCGGCTACACCTGGGAATGCGACCTGCAGATTTGGATGAAGCGTGCTTGGGCCCTCGAGGCCGCTTGGGGCACGAGCCTCTGGCATCGCGACCGCATCGCTCGGACGCTGCTCGATGGCTCGGCGCCGGCCCCGGACTTCGGTTTTTCCGAGCTGCAACCCTGAGGAATAACAAGAGGTTAGAAATGGTGCTTATCCCTGTCAAGAAGCCGGCGGTCGAGGGGTGGTTTGCCTGGGAGTCGGGCGAGCCGCATCTCATCGGAACGCGATGTAAGCAGTGCGGTAGTTACTTCTTTCCGAACGAGACGGCGATGTGCCGTAACCCGCGGTGCACGAGCGAAGAACTCGAAGAACTCGCGCTCAGCCGCCGCGGTACGCTCTGGTCGTACACCAACAACTGTTATCAGCCCCCGGCGCCCTACGTTTCGCCCGATCCCTTCGTGCCGTACGTCGTCGCCGCGGTCGAACTCGAGCGTGAGGGCCTGGTCGTGCTTGGCCAAGTCGTCGGCAGCGTTACGGTCGAGGATCTCCGCAGCGGGATGACGATGGAACTCGTCGTCGACACGCTGTTCAAGGACGACGAGCAGGAAGCCGTGATCTGGAAATGGAAGCCTGTCGAGGAGGGCGCATGACGATGGCTCGAGGCAATGGAAAAGTCGGTGACGTCGCCATTCTCGGTGCGGCGATGCACCCTTGGGGAAAGTGGGACAAGCCCTTCTATCACTGCGGCGTGCATGCCGCGCGAGCGGCCTTGACCGACGCCGGCCTCGACTGGAAGGACGTTGGTTTCGTATCGGCCGGCGGCAGTATTCGCAACGGCTACCAAGGTTACGTTTCGGCCGCGACGATGGCCCAGGCGCTCGGTTGGACGGGCGTTCCCGTGGCGACTTCCTACGGAGCCTGCGCAACCGGCGCGCAAGCGCTCAGTCATGCCCGTGCCCGTATTCTCGCCGGCCTGTGCGACGTTGCCTTGGTCGTCGGTGCCGACAGCGCTCCCAAGGGCTTCTTTGCGCCGCAGGGCCGCGACCAAGCCAACGATCCCGATTGGCTTCGTTTTCGGCTACTCGGCGCGACCAATCCGATTTATTTCGGACTGTACGCGCGGCGGCGGATGGAGGCCTACGGCGCGACCGTGAGCGATTTTGCCAAGGTGAAGGTGAAGAACTCACGCCACGGGCTGAAGAATCCCAACGCACGTTATCACAAAGCGTTTACCGAAGACGACGTGATGGCTTCGGCGGTGGTCTCCGATCCTCTGCGTCTGCTCGACATTTGCGCCACTAGCGACGGCGGCGCGGCCGTCGTCTTGTCGAGTGTGGAATACGCGCGCAAGAAAACGACGGGCGCACCGCGCATCACGGCGATCTCGACGGTGACGCCCGAGTACCCCAATACGGTGATCGAGATGCCCAACTTCGCGACCGACTCATCGGCTGCGGTCAGCCCTCCGGAGACTCCGTTTCGCGATTCGATCGCCAAGGCGGCCTACGAAGAAGCCGGCATCGGACCGGAAGACCTCGACCTGGCCGAAGTCTACGATCTGTCGACCGCGCTCGAGCTGGATTGGTACGAGAACATTGGCCTGTGCAAGCCGGGCGAAGCCGAAGGCCTGCTGCGCGACGGCACGACGACGCTGGGAGGCCGGGTGCCGGTCAACCCGAGCGGCGGACTGGCCTGCTTCGGCGAGGCGATTGCCGCGCAGGCCATTTCGCAAGTCTGCGAGCTCACCTGGCAGTTGCGAGGCCAGGCCGACGGCCGCCAAGTGGAAGGCGCCAAGGTTGGACTGACGGTGAACCAGGGTTTGTTTGGCCATGGATCTTCGGTGATCGTCGCGCGTTGATGCCGTGGCGAGCCCAAGCCAGAGAACGGTGCTGCGCGAGCTCCACGGCTTGAAGGTGTAAGAGGTGGGAGCGATCAACGACAAGACGGCCATCGTAGGGATGGCCGAATCAAGGTTCGCCAAGAGCCTCGAACCCAGCGAACTCGAGCTCGCCGCCGGCGTTGTTACTCGCGCGCTGGCCGACGCCGGTATCGCGCCAGAAGAAGTCGATGCGCTGGGCTGCTACACGATGGAAGATACGAGCGAGATGGAACTGGCTCGCACGGTCGGACTCGGAGAGATCCACTACTTCAGCCAAGTCGGCTACGGCGGTGGTGCCGGCTGCGGTGCGGTCGGGCAGGTCGCGACGGCGGTTGCCGCCGGCGTGGCCAAGGTCGGCGTGGTCTGGCGCGCGCGCAAACGCGGCGACCCGCGAAAGCGGGTGTGGGCCAAAGTAGGCGAGCGCTCTTACGATCATTGGAAGTGGTCGCGACCTTGGGGCCTGCTGCGTCCGGTCGACGAGATCGCCATGCTCACGCGTCGCTACATGTACCAGTACGGCATGACGCGGGAGCAACTTGCCAACGTGGCGCTTGCCGAGCGCAAACACGCCAACCGTAATCCGCGAGCAACGATGTACGAGCGGAAAATGACGCTCGACGACTATATGAACGCGCGCTGGGTCAGCGAGCCTCTATGCTTGTTCGACAACTGCCTGGAAAGCGACGGAGCACTGGCGGTCGTCATCGTCGGTGCCGACCGCGCGAAAGACTGCCAGCGCAAGCCGGTTTATATCCACGCGTGGACGCAAGGCATGAACCGGCAGCACCAGACGATGACGGACTATCACAACGACGATCCGCTGCGCGGCGCGATGTGGGCGGTCGGTAACAACCTGTGGCGCCAATCGGACATCAAGCAAGCCGACGTCAAAGTTGCGCAGATCTACGATGCTTTCAGTCCACTGATTCCGTTTACGCTCGAGGCGCTCGGCTTTTGCGGTCGCGGCGAAGCGGGCGGCTTCATGGAACACGGTGCGATCGAGCTCGGCGGTCGCCTGCCGGTGAACACCTCGGGCGGAAGTCTGTCGGAAGCCTACGTGCACGGCATGAATCTCATTACCGAGGGAATCCGGCAAATCCGGGGCGAGTCGACAGCACAAGTAGAAGGTGCCGATGCCTGCTTGGTGACGAGCGCCTACGTCGTGCCCACGAGCGCGATGATTCTGAGGAGCTAGGGAAAGCGATGATCGAAGGAGTTCCGCTACCCGCGGTCGACGATCCGCTCGATGCCGAATACTGGCAGGCGGCGGCGCGCGGCGAATTGGTCGTGCAGTGCTGCGGTGGCTGCGGGCGGCTGCGTTTTCCGCCGCGTCCGATGTGCCCTCACTGCCAGGAAACCAAGGTTCAATGGAAGAGGATGAGTGGTCGCGGAAAGGTGTGGTCCTTCGTCGTGCCGCATCCGCCGCTGCTGCCGGTGTTCGCCGAACTCTCTCCCTACAACGTGATCGTCGTCGAACTCGACGAGGACCCGACGATCCGCATGGTCGGTAACTTGGTAGCGAAGGAAGGCGGGGCGCTGAACGAGATCGATCCGACAACGATCGAGATCGGCACGCCCGTGCGCTGCGAGTTCGAGCAGGTTGCCGACGACGTGACACTGGTGCGCTGGGTGCCGGCGTGAGACAGCGATAGAAGAAGGAGATTTGTCATGGCCGAAGCATACATCATCGATGCCGTACGAACCCCGGTCGGAAGACGTCGCGGCGGTTTGAGCCAGGCGCATCCGGCCGATCTCGGCGGCCACGTTCTCCGGGCGCTCATGGAACGTACCGGTGTGGATCCCCACGCGGTCGAGGATTGCATTTTCGGCTGCGTCGACACGATCGGGCCGCAGGCCGGCGACATCGCGCGAACCTGCTGGCTGGCCGGCGGCTTGCCCGACGAGGTTCCCGGAACGACGATCGACCGGCAGTGTGGTTCGTCGCAGCAAGCCGTACACTTTGCTGCGCAGGCCGTGATGAGCGGAACCAGCGATTTGATCGCGGCCGGCGGTGTCCAAAATATGAGCCAGATTCCGATTGCCTCGGCGATGACGGTCGCCGAACAGTTCGGTTTCAGCGATCCGTTTTCGGGTTCCGAGGGATGGCGCGCGCGCTACGGTACGCAGGAAGTGTCGCAGTTTCGTTCTGCCGAGATGATCGCCGAGAAGTGGGACATCTCCCGCCAAGACATGGAACAATTTGCGCTGGAAAGTCACACCCGCGCAATCCGTGCGATCGACGAAGGACGATTCGATCGCGAGATCTTGCCCTACGGTGAGGTGATGCGAGACGAGGGGCCGCGCCGCGATACGACGCTCGAAAAGATGGCGTCGCTCAAGACGTTGGTCGAGGGCGGACGGCTGACGGCGGGCGTGTCGAGCCAGATATCCGATGCTGCCGCCGCCATGCTGATTGCCTCGGAGCGTGCCGTGAAAGAGCACGGCCTCAAGCCTCGGGCGCGCATTCACCACATCAGCGTGCGCGGCGCCGATCCGATTTGGATGCTGACCGCGCCGATTCCGGCGACCGCCTACGCACTCGAAAAGTCGGGTATGAGCCAGAAAGATATCGATTTGGTCGAGATCAACGAAGCCTTCGCTTCGGTCGTGCTGGCTTGGCAGAAAGAAACCGCCTGGAACTTGGAGACAGTCAACGTGAACGGCGGCGCGATCGCGCTCGGCCATCCGCTCGGCGCCACCGGCTGCCGGTTGATGACGACGCTGCTGTGCGAACTCGAACGCACCGGCGGCCGCTACGGCCTGCAGACCATGTGCGAAGGCGGCGGCCAGGCCAACGTCACCATCATCGAACGCCTCTAGACAGGGATAAGCACCTTTTCTAAGTGGTTGGTTTTTCAGGGAAATGTGGAGCAAAAAGATAGGTTAGCGAGATGGGAAGCTTGTGCGACGGACGCGTAGTGATTGTAACCGGCTCGGGCCGCGGGATTGGCAGGGCGCACGCTTTGGCCTTTGCCGCCGGAGGGGCCAGCATCGTCGTCAATGACATCGGCGCCGGACTCGCCGGCAGCGGGGGTGCGTCAGGGCGGCGCGACGGGGGTGGCGGGCTCCGT
>CAZJCO010000142.1:0-7406 GCA_964544375.1 uncultured Myxococcales bacterium | reverse complement strand
CGCCTACGTGACCGCGGAGTAGGCCGGCGGTTGTCGCCGGCCTACCGGGTTTCGCGGGCCGGCGCTTCAGGGCGCCAGGCCCATGTCGCTGATGGTCTGTGGAGTGATGGCGTCCTTGAGTTTGTGACGTTCGATCAGCACCAGGGTTGCCTCGATGATCTCCTTGTGGATCTGTTCGTTGGCCGACAGCCAGCGTCCCTTGCGCAGGCGGCGCAGCTCGCGGTTGAGCCCGCGGACCTGGGCGGAGTAGTCGCGGTGCACGTCGTCGACGATGGTCAGGATCATTCCATGATAGACGGCGCGGGCTTCGTCCACCAGGCGCTCGACACGTTCCTCCCTGGGGACGTCCTGGCCCTTTTCGTCGACCAGTCGAACCACCGCGTTGACGGCGGTCTCGAGTTGCAGATCGAGATCTTGTTCGAAACGTTTGGTGAGGGCTTCACTACCCGGCGGCAGCGCCTCGTTGAGCTGCGACCGCACGGCCGCGGCCCACCGCGACGCCAATCAGCGAAATGACGAGCACATAAGCGTAGGTGGCGGCCTTCAAGTCCTCGGGCAGATACGGAGCCAGCCACGCCAGCGCCAACCAGGCCGCGGCCGCGACCGCCGCGACCGCCACCGTCAGCCACAACAGATCCCATCCCAAGCCGAAGAACGCGGCAGTGTAAGCCAGGTGGCCGGCGAGAAAGCTGAGCACGCCGGCACGAAAGATCGCCGGACGATCGCGGGGAATCAGCAACACATCCCCGGCGGCCGCGAGCAGCAAGCCGAGCAACAGCGTGCGGCCGTAGCCGCTGCCGAGCGCGCCCGCCGCAAGCGCGGCGCCGAGAAATGCCGCGGAAGCGAGCGGCTTGGTCCACCAGATCCCCCGGCGCTCCTCTCGCCACTCGCAAAAGAGCAGTCCGCCGACGGCCCCGGCACAGAGCAGAGTCCAAACGAGCATGCGTGAGGTGTAGGAGGCGGGCACGGCTACTGCAACGCTCGGCGGCGACGCCGTCGGTTCATTGCCGAAGCAGAGCTTCGATCTCTGCTAGCGACCAACTCTGCGCGTGCCGCGCGATGCCTTCGCAACAGGTGGATTCCTGCTGCCAACTTCGCGGCGATCGCAATATTTTCGGCCAGAACGGGTAGCGGCGACATTGCGCCGGACGCACCGAGTGCACCGAGCAGCGTCGGTCTTCGAGAAACACGCAATCCCCCGTCTCCGGGTCTTCCAGCAAGGAGTAACGCCGCCCGACGCGTCTCAGGTAGCGCCGACCGAAATCGTCGAGAGACAGCTCGAGAAAGTCCGCCAAGCGCCGCAGGTCCGGCATCTCGAGCCAAACGTATCCGTGTTGGCCCGAGCAGCAGTCGCCGCAGCCGCTGCACTCGAAGCGCAACCCGCCGCGGTACCAAGGGCCCTCCATGGCGTCGCGATCAGCCGGCACCGGCGCCGCCATCGACCATCGCTTCCCGCAAAACGCGCTTGAGAATCTTGCCTTGAGGATTGCGCGGCAAGGGCTCGGTACAAATGTCGATCCGCACCGGCACCTTGAACGCCGCCAGGTGAGAGGCAACGTGGCGCTTGAGAGCATCCTCGTCCACCGCCACCGGCTCGCGTACCTGCACGACCGCACCGACTTCTTCGCCAAGCACCTTGTGCGGCAGGCCGACCACCGCCGCATCGATGACTTCCGAATGGTCGTAGAGAACCGATTCGATCTCGACGCAGTAAACGTTTTCGCCGCCGCGGATGAGCATGTCCTTGGCGCGATCGAGGATGTAGACGAAGCCTTCTTCGTCTAGACGTGCGAGGTCGCCGGAATGCAGCCAGCCGTCGGTAAAGCTCTCGGCGGTCGCTTGCGGCTTCTGCCAGTAGCCGCTGACGACGTTGGGCCCTTTGATCCAAAGCTCACCGACTTCGCCGGTCGCGAGTTGTTTGCCGTCTTCGGAGACGACCTTCAGCTCGCAGACCGGCACCGGCTGACCCACGCTGTCGGGCTTGCGCTGGTAGTCGCTCGCAAAGTTGAACGTCGTCACCGACGAAGTCTCCGTAAGACCGTAACCGTTGCCCGGAGAAACCTTGGGAAAGACTTCGGCGATGCGCCGCACCAACTCGGGAGCCGCCGGCGCCCCGCCGTAACTGACGTTCTCGACGCTCGAGAGATCCCGCGAGGAAAAACTCGGCGACTCGAGCACCTGCCACACCATCGCCGGCACACCACCAAAGCTGGTCAGCCGTTCGCGCTCGATCAGGTCGAGGGCGAGTTCGGGATCCCATTTGTACATCATCACCAACTTGCCACCGAAGGCGGTGTTGGCGACCAGGATCGAGTGGCAGCCGGTCGCATGGAACAGGGGTACCGAGAGAAGTTGGGCCGACTGCGGACGGTTGAGCAAGGCATCGAGCGAGCCGCCGCTACGAACCACTCCGCGCGCCTGGGCATAGGCCAAACTGATGAGGTTGGTACAGATGTTACGGTGGGTTCCGAGCGCACCCTTCGGTTTTCCGGTTGTGCCGGAAGTATAGAAGATCGTAACGTCGTCCTCCGGGCCGAGTTCGACGTCGGGCAGTTCGTCGCCGTCTCCTGCCTTTTCCCGCAAGTCGTCGAAAGAAATCCAGTCCGGACGCAGTGCCTCACGCGGCCGCGACACGACCACCTGACGCAGCGACAACGCGTCGGCGAGCGGGGCGATTCGCTCCGCTCGCTGTTCGTCGCAAAACAACACGGAGGCTCCCGAATCGGCAAGTCCGTACTGGAGCTCTTCTCCGGTCCACCACGCGTTTAGCGGCACGACCACCGCGCCGGCCACCGCCGAAGCCCAGAATGCCAGCGACCAGTCCGGATAGTTGCGCATCGCAATGGCGACGCGGTCGCCTTTGGCAAGCCCCCACTGCTCGACCATCACCCGGGCGATGGACGCAGCCGCGCGAAAGTGTTGCTCGAAGGTGAGCCGCTCGTCCCCGTAAACGAGAAAGGTTTTGTCGGCGTGCACCCTGCTCTGCTCGAAAACCTGGCGAAGCGAAGGGGGCGTATTCTTCCACACCTTCATCTCGATTCCTCGCACGCAGGCTTGCTCGATTTCGAACATCGCGCCGGGCGCGGTCAGGGCTGCGACAGGATCCGTCGTCATTGCTAAACCTCCAGAGTGGTCCAAGGCATCGGCAACCGTTCTTATTCGAGCGTCCTGCCGACGGCAAGCCGGCGACCTCGGCGAACGCGCCGGGACGCGCTCACAAGCGCGTCGTTACAGCCGCGCACGAATACGCTGAACGGCCTCCTCTACGTCGGTGCGGTGGCCGAAGGCGGAGAGACGAAAATAACCTTCGCCGCAGGCACCGAAACCGGCGCCGGGAGTACCGACGACGTGCGCTTCGGTCAGTAGGCGGTCGAAGAAGTCCCAGGAGCCCTGGCCTTCCGGCGTCTTCAGCCACACGTAGGGAGCGTTGACGCCGCCGAATACGGTAAGGCCGAGCGCGAGTAGTCCTTCTCGGATGACGCGCGCGTTTTCCATATAGTAATCGACGCGCTCGCGTACTTCGCTGCGGCCCTTGTCGCCATAGACCGCCTCGGCTCCGCGCTGCACAACATAGGACACGCCGTTGAACTTGGTCGATTGACGCCGGTGCCACATGGCGTGCAGCGACGCGCGCTTGTCGCCAACACTGGCTTCAAGCTCTTTGGGCACGACGACGTAGGCGCAGCGGGTCCCCGTGAACCCGGCGTTCTTCGAAAAGCTGCGAAATTCGATGGCAACGTCGCGCGCCCCTTCGATCTCGTAGATCGAGTGCGGCAGAGCAGAATCCGTAATGTAGGCCTCGTAAGCGGCATCAAACAGCAGCACGCAGTCGCTCGACTTGGCCCACGAAACCCATCGCCCGAGCGCCGCACGATCGGCCACGGCGCCGGTCGGGTTGTTGGGAAAGCAAAGGTAGGCGTAATCGACGGCTTCCTCGGGCGGTTCGGGACAGAACCCATTCTGCTCGGTTCCCGGTAGATAGACGACGCCGGAATAGCGTCCACGGGCGTCGACATTCCCCGTACGGCCGGCCATGACGTTGGTGTCGAGGTAGACCGGATAGACCGGATCGGGGATTGCAGGTCTCGCGTCGGCGGCGAACAGTTCCTGGATATTCGCGCTGTCGCACTTTGATCCATCGGAAACGAAGATCTCGTCGGCCGTCACCTCGACACCGCGCGAGGCGAAGTCTCCTTCGGCGATCGCCTGTCTCAGAAATTCGTAGCCTTGCTCGGGACCGTAGCCTCGGAAGCCCTCGTCGCTGCCCATCTCGTCGACCGCGCGGTGCATCGCCGCTCGCACTGCCTGCGGCAGAGGCAGAACGACGTCGCCGATGCCGAGGCGAATCAGATCGTCGCCTCCTCCCTCCTTTTGGAAATCGGCGACCCGCCGCGCGATCTCGGGGAACAAATAGCCCGCGACGAGTTTACCGTAGTGCTGATTTGCTCGGGCCATCGGCCCCACCTCCTTCGTCTCCGCCGAACGAGCCCGCACGATATCCGGACGCCGGCTCGCTGCAAGCCGCCGGCGGCGCGCAGAAAGATCTTTGCTCAGATTCCCGAAAGTGCCATAAGCAGTCACACCCCCGGAGAAAGTTGGCAATGCAGCAACCGACAATTCGACGCCGTGCGAGGGCTCGCACAGCGGTGCTCGCATCGTTGATGATCGCGGCCCTAGTCACGGTCGCGGCGGCGGTTCAGCGGCCACCGGGCACGGCGGATCTCGAGAATAAGAGCCGTGAGGGTGAGCGCCGCCCACTTCGGCTGCCCGCCACACCCGCGGCAGGATCGGCTTCGTCCGGTGCACTCGACCGAAGCAATCCCGACCGACCTTACGCCGTCAGCGAGCAGCGCCAGCCCTGCCGCAGTTACCATCCGCTACGCTGGCCCTACTTTGGCGACCTCCACGTTCACACCGCGTTTTCGCAGGACGCGAGCACGCAGGGAACCCGCAATACGCCGCGCGATGCCTATCGTTTTGCGCGCGGTGAGGAACTCGGCATCCAACCCTACGACGCTAGCGGGCACGCGCTACGCGCCCTACGCCTGGCACGACCGCTCGACTTCGCCGCGGTCACCGACCACGCCGAACAGCTCGGTGAGGTGCGCATCTGCAACACGCCCGGTCTGCCCGGCTACGACTCGCTTGTCTGCCGCTTCTACCGCTGGTGGCCACGGGCGGCGTTCTTTCTCATGAACGCGCGGACATCGCGCGCCGCCCATCCGCAGCGCTTCGGCTTCTGCGGCGAGCAGGGCGCGCATTGTCTCGATGCCGCCCTCACCCAATGGCAGGAGATTCAAGCCGCCACCGAGGCCGCCTACGACAGGAGCGAGGCTTGCGAATTCACCAGCTTTGTCGGCTACGAGTGGACTGCCAGCCCGGGAAGCAACAACCTCCACCGCAACGTGATCTTCCGTAACGAACATGTCACGAGACTCCCGGTCAGCTACTTCGAGGCCAACACGCCGGAAGAACTGTGGCGCCAACTCCGCCGGGACTGCTTCGAAGCCGATCCTGCCTGCGAATTGCTCACCATACCCCACAACTCCAACTTGAGCGGCGGGCTGATGTTTCAGACGGTCAAGAGCGACGGCTCGCCGTTCGACGCCGACTACGCACGCGAGCGCGCGGCGATGGAGCCGTTGGCCGAGATCATGCAACACAAGGGCGATTCCGAATGCCTGTTCGGCGCGGGCAACGAAGACGAACTCTGCGGATTCGAAAAGCTTCCCTACGACAACTTCCAGGCGAAGTTCGTTCCGTTCTTGGGCGACCCCCCTCAGGGCTCGAGCTTCGTGCGCAACGCGCTCGAATCGGGACTGCTCGAAGCCGACCGCCTCGGCGTCAATCCCTTCAAATACGGTTTGATCGCCAGCACCGACACGCATCTGGGCACACCCGGCGCAGTCGATGAGCGCAAGTACCCGGGCCACGGTGGCGCCGGCATTCCCGCGGCAGAGCGGATTCCGCCGGGCCTACCCGACAATCTCGAATTCAACCCGGGAGGCCTTGCCGTGTTGTGGGCCGAAGAGAACAGCCGGGACGCTCTATTCGCAGCGATGAAACGTCGCGAGGCCTACGGCACCAGCGGCCCACGCATCGTCGTGCGATTCTTCGGAGGCTGGGACTACCCGGCGGATCTGTGCGATGCCGCCGACTTCGTCCCCACCGGGTATGCGCGAGGCGTCCCGATGGGCGCCGACCTGCCGCCGGCGCCGAGTGCGCGCCCAAAACAGGCGCCGCGGTTTGCGGTATGGGCGAAGCAAGACGCGGGGACCGCAGACGCGCCGGGCACCCCGTTAGAGCGTATTCAGATCGTCAAAGGCTGGATCGAAGACGGTCAGGTCCGCGAGCGCGTCTACGACGTCGCCGGCGATCCGACAAGCGACACCAGCGTGAACCCACGGACCTGCGAGACCAGCGGCAAGGGCTTCGCCGAACTCTGCCGCGTATGGACCGATCCGTCCTTCGACACGCGAAATCGCGCCTTCTACTACGCGCGCGTCGTCGAAAATCCGACTTGCCGTTGGAGCGCGCGTATCTGCAACGCCCACGGCGTTTACTGCGCCGATCCAAGCACGGTGACCGAGGGCCTCGAGCCCTGCTGCGCTCCCGAGCACCAGTGGACGGTGCAAGAACGCGCCTGGACCTCGCCGATCTGGTACCTTCCGCCCGCGCTTCCCGGACGATGAAACGCTTACTCAGAGCACCTCTGCTGCACTTCTTTGTCGCGGCATCGATCGCGCTGCTCGGCCAAAACGCGCTGTCGGCGCGCTTTTCGTTGCCGCCGGAGTCCTCCGGCGCGCCGATCCAACTCTCCTCCGCCTGGCTCGCCTCGCTTTGCCGGGACGAGCTGGCGCGAAGCGGAGCCTACGCGCGCGACGACGAACTCGCAGCGATCGTCCGCCGCGCGGCCGACGACGAGCTGCTGCTGCGCGAGGCGATCGCGCGAGGCTACGACCGGACCGATCCGGTGGTAGGCGCTCGCCTAGTTTCCAACCTTCGCTTCGTCTCGCCCGGCGAGCAACTCTCGCCAGAGTCCGCGTTCACGCGGGCTTTTGACTTGGGAATGCAGCAGCGAGACGTCGTCGCACGACGCCGGCTGATTGGACGCCTGCGGCTGGAGACCGAAGGGCGCGCGCGCCAGCGGCATCCCAGCAACGACGAACTGCGGGCCTTTCTCGAACAGAACAAGAAGCGCTACCTTCTGCCCGAGCGAGTACGAATCTCGCACATCTTCTTCGCACCCAACGCCGCGCACAAGAATCAAGAGAGGCGCGATGCCGCAGCCCACCAACTGCTCGAGAAGCTGTCGGCGGGGGGGCCGCGGGCGCCCCCGGGCGGGGGGAACAGGAGGCCGCCTCCTCGCACGCCACACCGTCCCGCCGCCCACACACTACGAGTGT
>CAZJCO010000141.1:0-7497 GCA_964544375.1 uncultured Myxococcales bacterium | reverse complement strand
GGAACCAGAGGCTGATCGGCACGGTGTACGCGGACTCGCGTGATCTCTCGTACCTCGCGCGCAATCCGCGCGACCGGCGCAACCGCCTAGCCGGCGGGGCCGAGCCGGCCGCCGAGCCGCCCGCTGGGCTCGTCGAGGCCTACCGCCGGGCGACCGAGCCGCTGGCGAAAAAAGGCGTTCATCTGAGGCTCTCCGGTGACGGCCGAGGCGCTCGAAGCTACGAGGTAGAAGTCTCGACCGATCCTCCGGCGCCTTTGGTAAATCTGCACAGGGTAGCCCTCGACGACGACGACCGCCTGACGTTGTCGGATCATTCAGCCAGGCTCGCTTGGCGGGGAATCCTGGCCCCAGGGCGAGCCGAAGAGATCCGCTTCGACGTCTTGGCGCGCGCCGGCGAGTTGCTCGTTCGGCTACGCCTAGACGGTCGCGATGCTGTACTGCCGATCGTTGCCGGCGGCGGCGCGCTGCGCAAAATGGCGTCGGTCGCCCACGTGAATCTTGCCGCGCTCGAAGACCGGGACGGTCTGCCGGAGCAGGCAGGACTCGCCCTGTGGAGGTCCGGAAGCAGTGAAGCGGCTCTGCCGCCGGCGCTCAGTGCCGAGGAGAAACAACGGCTCCGCGCGCTAGGCTATCTTCAATAGGGGCAGAGATTGCCGTCGCAGTACACGCGCGTGAGCATGAGCGAGACCGCGTGAGACAACCCGTTTGGGGCTCAGGGCAGCATGCGACGTAGTAGTGCTTCGCACTCGTCCTGGTTCATGAAACGGGGTACCGGGTAATTGAGGTATGCTTCGGCAAGGGCCTGCGTGGCAATCGATGGAATGTCGCGAGCCTCGAGCGCGTCGAGCGTGTAGGGAATCTCGACGTCGGCCATCAGCTTACGCACCGCCTCGATGAATCGGTCTGCGCGTTCTTCTTCGCGGCTGCCGCCGAGCACGATCGCGTCGGCCAACTCGGCCAACCTGCGCTGCGCCGGCTCCTTGGAGAACTCCAGAACATTGGGCAGGACGATCGCATTGGCCAGACCGTGCGGCGTGCCGTAGTAGGCGCCGAACGCGTGGGCGATTGCGTGGACGTAGCCCACGCCGGTTCGGGTGAAAGCCGCGCCACCGTAATAGGAGGCCAGAGCCATCGCGCTGCGGGCGGCGAAGTCGTTGCCGTCGCGATACGCGGTCGGCAGATTGGCAAACACCATGCGTACCGAGGTGAGAGCGTAGGCTTCGCTCTGGCGAGTCGCGCTGGTGCAGAGGTAGGACTCGATCGCGTGGGTCAGGGCGTCCATGCCGGTGGCGGCGGTGATGGCCGGCGGCAGGCCGAGCATCAAGGACGGGTCGAGAGCCGTCATCAGCGGAATCAGTTTTGGATCGACGAAGAACTTCTTCGTGTGGGTGTCGGTGTCCGAGACGACGGCGGCGATGGTGACTTCCGAGCCTGTTCCCGCAGTCGTCGGAACGGCAAAAAGAGGCGCCGGAGGCTGCCTCACCTTGAGCAGACCTTCGAGCTTGCGAGCCGGTTTGTTGTTGGTCGCCAGGGCTGCGATCGCCTTTGAAGCGTCCATCGGCGAGCCACCGCCGACGGCGAGAATCGCGTCACAACCCTCGCTGCGATAGCGCCGCAGGCCTTCTTCGACCTGAGCGAAGGTCGGGTCGGGCTCGACACCGTCATAGAGCACGACTTCGGTAGCGGTCTTTTCTAGGGCCTCGGAGATCTTGGCGACGATTCCGATCTTGACCAGGCCAGCATCGGTGACGAGGAGTACTTTCTTGGCTCCGGTTTGCGCGATCGCCTGACAGAGCTGCGCGGAAGAGTCGGCGCCGACGAAGGTGAGCGGAAGCCTGTCGGGAAACAGCTTGAAGGCGACGTTGCGTACCGCCATCGCGCTCTGGTGAACGATTTTCTTTACGTCGGGCATATTGGCCTCCTTTGCTTGCGGCGTATGGGCCTATTCCTTGCATGCGCGCTTGGTTGTCGCTAGCTTCCGCTGCGCTGCGTTATGCCCTCGGCTCGCCGGTATCAAGGCGAGAAGCCCCTGATTCACCAGAAATCGCCCAGGTACGTCCGGAAGTCGAGGCATGCCGCAAGGAAGGACGTTTCGTGGAGGGACTGGCAGTGAAAACCCAACGATCATTGAAGTCCGTGGCTGTCGCCGCGGCGCTCGCCGTGCTGCTGCCGGCGGTATCGACGGCTGGATTTCTCGATGCCTTCAAGGGCATGCTCGGTGGCTCGGGTGGGGGCGGCGGAGCCGCGCTGTCGCAGGCTACAATTGCCGATGGTCTTCGCGAGGCGTTGCGCGTGGGCACCGAACGCGTCGTCGCCCAGCTAGGAAAGCCCGGCGGCTTCTCAGCCGATCCCAGCGTGCACATCCCCCTGCCCGGAGTGCTGGCGAACGTGCAGTCGTCTCTGGCGATGGTCGGTGCCTCGGGCATGGCCGACAAACTAGAAGCCAAGCTGAACAGTGCGGCCGAGGCCGCCATGCCCGAGGCGCGTGAGGTCTTCTGGCAGGCGATCTCGCAGATGACGCTCGACGATGCGATGGCGATCTACAACGGTCCCGAAGATTCTGCGACCAGCTATTTTCGCGGAAAGATGACGCCGGAACTCGCGCAGCGCATGGCGCCGATCGTCCGTCAAAGTCTCTCTGAGGTGGGCGCCGTGGCGACGTTCGACTCCATGATGCAGAAGTATCAGGCGATCCCGCTGGTGCCGAAAGTCGACACGGATCTTACGGGCTACGTCGTTGACAAGGCCCTCGACGGCACGTTTCATTACGTCGCGCTCGAGGAGGCCGCAATTCGCCAGGATCCCGCCGCGCGGACGACCGAGTTGTTACGTAAGGTGTTCGGTTCCGAAGCGGCCGTGCGCTAGACGCCGAAGTCGCGAGACAATCCGCTGCGGCAAGTCTCGTGTCAGTGTTGCCTGGCCGCTATGCTTCGAGCCCGGGTCGATGATGGGTTTCAAGCTACGCGCCGCGGGACTGACTTCCGCCGTCGTGGCCTGCGCGTTGGCCGCAGCGCCGGGCGCGCGCGCGGCAACGCCGGACGGCTACCAGAGACCAAACCTCGTCGTCATTTTGAGCGACGACCACCGCTGGGATTATCTCGGTTCGGTCGGTCATCCGTTCGTGAAGACACCGGTCATGGATCGCTTGTCGGAGGAAGGCGTCGCCTTCGATAACGCCTTCGTTACGACTTCCCTCTGCAGTCCGAGCCGAGCGAGCTTCCTTACCGGGCAGTACGTCCATCATCACGGCGTGCGCAACAACCTGAGCACCTGGCGCGACGAGAACGTGACGGTTCTCGAGCTGCTGAAGAAGGCCGGCTACGACACCGCCTTCATCGGCAAATGGCACATGCCCGGCAGACTCCCCGAGCTGCGCGGCGTCGATCGTTTCATTACCTTTACCGAGCAGGGAGGGCAGGGGCGTTACTTCGACTGCCCGTTGATCGTCGACGGCAGGGAGGTGCCCTCGCGAACGCCCTACATTACGACGGAACTTACGAACTATGCGCTAGAGTTCATCGAACGGCCCCGTGACCGACCGTTCATTCTGTACTTGGCGCACAAGGCGGTGCATCATGAATTTTTGCCGCCGCCCGACCTAGCCGGGCTGTACGCGGATCAGCCGATTCGCCTGCCCGAAGAAGCCGATCCCTGGGTGGGGTCGACCCGGGGTTTTCTCTACTCAGGAACGCTCGGCCCGATATCCCGTCACATGCGCAACTACGCCGCCGCGATCACGGCGCTCGATCGCGAGATCGGTCGTATCGTCGAGCGTCTCGAGGAGATGGGAATTCTCGATCGGACGGCGATCATCTACACCACCGACAACGGTTTCTTCTGGGGCGAGCACCGCTTGGTCGACAAGCGTTGGCCTTACGAGGAGTCGATCCGGATTCCGATGATCGTTCGCTATCCGAAACTCGCCGGCGGCGGTGCCGCCGTACGTGGGCGCCGTGCCTCGCAGATGGTCTTGAACATCGACGTGGCGCCCACCTTGCTCGACCTGGCAGGCGTCGAGGTCCCCGAGTGGATCGACGGTCGCAGCATGCTTCCCTTGCTGCGCTCGCCCGCGGCACCGGGACGCAAGGCGTGGCTGTACGAGTATTTCAAGGAATTTCCCTACGACGTGCCGAAGATCGACGCCGTACGCACCGAGCGCCATGTTTACATGGAGTACGACAACGGTCGTGCGCCGGAACTCTACGATGTCGTTGCCGATCCGCGCCAGCGGCATGACCTTGCTGAGGCCGCTGCAGGCGGCGACGCGACGGCGACCGAGCTGCTCGGCACCATGCGCGCCGAACTCGCGCGTTTGCGCCGAGAGCGCGAGCGCCGCAGTAGCGAGAAGCGGCGATGACCGGCTCGCGAGCGAACGTGTCCGGGCAAGGCGGCGTGACGGTGGTGGCGCGGCCGGCAATCGCCGTTTTGCTGACTGCCGCCGTTTCGCTCGGGCTCTACTACAACCTGTGGCGTTTTCTTCCGCCGGCAGTGCACCGGCCGCTGGCGACGATGCTCGGCATTGTTTCGTGGCTTGCGATCGGGCTCGGGCCCTTCGTCATTGCTTGGGTTGGTAGGCGCCGCGGCGCCGGTCTTCCGGTGGTTTTCGCAGCCTCCCTGCTGACCCCGCTGGCGTGGGACGCCAAGGAAGTCGTCCGTGTGTCTTGTTGCTTCCCTCTTGCGGAGAGCCTGTACTTCGGCCTCAACACGGTCTTCCTCCTGATTTTCTTCGGCGCGATCGGGCAGATCGGACTTTACGAAACGATCTCGAGGCTCCGGGCGCGGCGCAACGCGGGCGTTGTCGTCGTCGAGCGATCTCTGGCGGGACCGCTGGCCGCCGTTGTGGTAGGCCTTGCGGCCGTCTGGGTGTTCGCGGTGTGGGGCGGTGGGACAAAGGCTTTTTACTTGTTTACCGAAGGCTACAAGGTCTTGTTTCACTGAGTGAGCGGTCTTCGCTAGAGTCCGCCTTGATGCTCGCCGGCCTTAGCCGCGCTTTGCCGGAGAGCTCGGGGAGGATCCATGCCAGCCGTCCAGAGCGACCCTTGGATTTCACGAGCGCCCGTTGCGAGCGAGGCCTCGGATGTCGCGACCCACTGCGTACTGTGCGCGCATGTTTGCGGGATTCGTGTCGACGTCGCCGGTGGCGACATCGCTGCCGTCCGTCCGGACAAGGACAACCCGTTCAGCCGTGGGCACATCTGCAACAAGGTCACCGGCATCACCTTCTTGAAAGACCACGCCGAACGCGTCCGCCATCCGCTTCGCAAGCGCGGCGACGGCAGCTTCGAACGCATCTCTTGGGACGAGGCGATCTCGGAGATTGCGGCCAAGATCAAAGAACTGTACCGGGAACACGGTCCGCGCGCGCTGGCGTTGGTCGGCATGGGCGGCCAAAGCAACCATTTAGGCGGCGGCAACCTGTTGGCGCTCTATGAGTTTTTAGGCGCCCGCCGTTGGTTCTGTCCTTACGCGCAAGAGAAGACCCAGCATCATCTGATCGAGCAGTGGATGTTCGATGCGCCCAGCTCGATGATGTTCATGTCGGACGGCTTACGGACGAACTACCTGCTCGAGATCGGCAGCAATCCACGCGTGAGCAACCTGGCGCGCACGCACGTCGAAGTCGATACGGCCTTTCGGCGCGATAAGACGCGACGACGCGTGGTCATCGACCCGCGCGTAACCGACGGTTGCAAAGCGGCGCACCGCCATCTGCAGCTTCGGCCGGGGACCGATGCCTACCTGTTGTTGGCGATGGCCGCGGTCATGGTGCAACGCGATCTTCTCGACCGCGCCTGGCTGGAGGCGAATACCTGCGGCTTCGAGCAGATTGCGGAGGTCCTGTCGGCGATCGATATCGATGAGATGGCGCGCCGTTGCGATCTGCCGGCAGCCGACATCGTCGCTACCGCAACCGAGTTCGCCGCCGCGCCTTCGGCCGCGATCGAACAGGGCCTGGGTGCAGAGCACTGTTGGTTCTCGACAGCCGTTTCCTACTTGATTCGTCTGATCGTCTCGATGACCGGCAACGCCGGCCGCGCCGGCGGCAACGTATTCTATGGCAGTCTGGGGCCGACGATGCTGATGCCCGACCGTTGGGACGATCCGCCGCGTACGGTGGCGGCCGGCATTCGCGGAATCCGTGCGTTGGCCCCCTACCACATGTTCTCGCCGACGTTGGTGCCGGAAGAGATCCTGACGGACCATCCCGAACGGATTCGTGCGCTGCACGTCGATACCTCCAATCCTCTTCTCAACTACCAGGATACGGCGCGCTGGCGGGAGGCACTCGAGCGCTTGGATTTGCTGGTGGTGGTCGACATGTCGCTTACGGAAACCGCGCGGCTTGCCGATTATGTGCTGCCGCCTCCCATGCAGTACCAAAAGTGGGAGTTCGCCGACTTCGGGCGGCGCTGGCCGGAGATCATCTGCCAACTGAGACGGCCGATCCTTCCGCTTGGCGAAGACGACGACGTCATGCCCGAGTCCGAGATTTACCATCGCATCGCAAAGGCGACCGGTCTCTACGGTGAGGTGCCCGAGGAACTGTACGCGCTCGGTGAGGCCGCGGCGACCTCGCCCGAAGGGGCGGGCGCCTTTCTTATGCAGGCGCAACAATTGGCCGCCGCCAAGGGCGACGTCAATCCGGTAATGCGTCTCGTCTACTGGACGCACGAATGCGTCGGGCCGCATCTGGAGTCGCCGGCGATCTCGCCGATCTGGGTCTTCGCGATGCTCAACGGCATGACACGGCCGCAAACCGTCGTGCGTGCGCTCGGCGCCGAGTGGGCCGACAAAGGCCCCTTTGAGTTGGGACACGAGATGTTCCGGCGAATCCTCGCGCATCCCGAAGGCGTCGAGATCGGACGCTACGACGAACAGAGTTCGTGGACCGAGGAACTTCTCGGCTGGGACGACAAACGCATCCGGCTCGCTCCCGAGCCGATGCTCGAAGAACTAGGCCGTGTGGTCGCGACCGATCTCAGCGCGCCGGATCCAGATTACCCGATGACGTTGGCCACCGGCGTACGCACGCGCTGGACGGCGAACACGATCATTCGCGATCAGTCTTGGCGCAAGGGCAGCGGGCCGCATTGCACGGTGCACGTCAACCCGGACGACGCCGGCGCCTTGGGCATCGACGACGGCGCGATGGTCGCGGTTTCGACGGCGCGCGGCCGGATCGAAGCGCCGGCGGAACTCGACGCCGGCGTGCGCGCAGGGTTTGCGTGGCTGCCGAACGGTTTCGGCATGGTCCAATCCGACAACGACGGACGCGAGCAGGTTCACGGCGTGAACGGAAACGAGCTTACCGACTCGGCCGATCGTGATCCGTTTACCGGCTGCCCGCATAAGAAGAACGTGCGCTGCCGGGTCGAGGCGTTGCGCTAGACGCGGCGCTCTCCTGTCCCGCGCGCAGGGCTGCGGCGACCACCGTCTGCACTCCGGGCGGACGGCACCTCCGGCGGCTGTAGAAGTGTGTGCGAGTATGGAATCTTC
>CAZJCO010000140.1:0-7533 GCA_964544375.1 uncultured Myxococcales bacterium | reverse complement strand
GCGGCCGCGCGGCCAGAAGTCGCCCGACATCGCGTCGAGCGGGGGCTCGGCCCTGATCAGTCATCGCGGCATGGGGCTGGTGGCCGATGTTTTCAACGAGCAACTCATCCGCCGTCTCGACGGGCACCTGGCGATCGGACACAACCGTTACTCCACCGCCGGTAGGACGGTTCTACGCAACACACAGCCGTTCGTCGTCGAATACTCCCTGGGCAGCCTGGCGCTGGCCCATAACGGCAATTTCGTCAATGCGGACGAGCTGCACGAGCAGCTCGAGCAGCGCGGATCGATCTTCCAATCCACCGTCGACTCGGAAGTGCTGGTTCATTTGATCGCCGGATCGACACGACCGACGCTGCTCGAACGAACGATCGACGCCTTGGGCCAAGTCAACGGGGCTTACTCGGTATTGTTTCTCTCCGAGCGGGAATTGATCGCCGCACGCGACCCGCACGGTTTCCGCCCTTTGGTTTACGGCGAGTTCGACGACGGCGGCTACGTCGTCGCCTCGGAGACCTGCGCTCTCGACTTGATGGAAGCGCGGTATGTGCGGGAAATCGAGCCGGGAGAGGTGCTTCACTTCGGCCCCGACGGCATCCAATCATTGCATCCCTTTGCGAGCAGCCCGCGCCACGCGTGTATTTTCGAATATATCTATTTTGCGCGCCCGGACAGCGAGGTTTTCGATCGTAACGTCTACGAAGTACGCAAGGAGATGGGACGGCAACTTGCGCGCGAATCTGGAGTAGCCGCCGACCTCGTCGTCCCGGTTCCGGATTCGGGAGTGCCGGCGGCTCTCGGTTATGCCGAGGTTGCCGATCTTCCGTTCGACTTGGGATTGATTCGAAATCACTACGTCGGCCGCACCTTCATCGAACCCCAGGATTCGATTCGCCACTTTGGCGTCAAGGTAAAGCTCAACGCTCAGCAGGGGTTGCTCGCCGGCAAGCGAGTCGTGGTCGTTGACGACTCGATCGTTCGCGGCACGACGAGCCGCAAGATCGTCGGCATGATTCGCGCGGCTGGAGCACGCGAGGTTCACTTCCGCGTTTGTGCGCCGCCGACGGTAGGTCCTTGCTACTATGGCGTCGATACTCCGACTTACGGTGAACTGATCGCCAACCAACTGAGCGTTGAAGACATTGGACGCGCGATCGGCGCCGATACGCTGGCCTATCTTTCCGTCGACGGCCTACGCTGCTTCTCCGAGGACCCTTCGGAAGGCTTTTGTGACGCGTGTTTCACCAACAATTATCCTGTCGGCAAGCGGCCGGAAAACGAGCACTGGCAGATGAAACTATTCGAGGCGCTCGAACTCGGGCCGGAAGGTTCTAGCGGAGACGATTGAGCCTCGAGAGGCCGCGCGTCAGATAACCGTCGGTGCGAGGCGTGACGCGGCGTCCGTTTCGGGACAGTCGACGTTGTGATGCAGCCCCCGGCTCTCTCTGCGGCTGCGGGCGCAGCGGATGATCAGCTCCGCGACTAGTGCCAGGTTGCGCAGTTCGAGCAGATCGTCGCTCACCTTGAAATCCCAATAATAGTCGTGGATCTCTTCGCGCAGCATGAGGATACGAGCCGCCGCCCGCTTGAGCCGGCGATCGCTGCGCACGACGCCGACGTAGTTCCACATCAGCCGGCGGATCTCGTCCCAGTTGTGCGTAATCACCACGGATTCGTCAATATCGGTGGCGTCGGCGCTCTGCCAACCGGGAAACGTTGCCGGCGGTTTGTCGCTACTCTCGATCTGCCGGCGCGAGGCGAGGTAAGCCCGGTGCGCCAGTACCGCCGCTTCCAGCAGAGAATTCGATGCCAAGCGGTTCGCTCCGTGCATTCCGGTGCGAGCTACCTCGCCGATGGCGTAGAGGCGGCCGACGGCGGTTGCGCCGTTGGCGTCGGTCAGCACGCCGCCACACATGTAGTGGGCTGCGGGAACCACGGGAATCGGTTCCGCGGCGATGTCTATGCCGAAGTCGGCGCATTGCTGGTAGACGTGCGGAAAACGCTGCCGCAAAAACTCGCCTCCCAAGTGGCTGACGTCGAGTAGCACGTTGTCGAATCCGCTTCGCTTCATCTCGCTGTCGATCGCACGGGCGACGATATCGCGCGGCGCGAGCTCGCCGCGGGGGTGGTAGTCGCGCATGAAGGCGCTGCCATCGGGCCGGCGCAACACGGCGCCTTCGCCACGAATCGCTTCCGTGATGAGGAAGGACTTGGCCTGAGGATGGTACAGGCAGGTCGGGTGAAACTGCATGAACTCCAAATCACCGACGCGGCATCCGGCACGATAGGCCATTGCAATGCCATCGCCCGAGGCCACGTCTGGATTGGAAGTGTATAGGTAGACCTTGCCGGCACCGCCGGTGGCGAGCACCGTGGCCCGGGCGTGGAAGTTCAAGACTTCGTTCGTCGTGGTGTCGAGCACGTAGGCTCCCCAACACTGCGGGGCGCCACGCACAAAGCCGAACTTCTGGTCGATCAGCAAATCGACGGCATGATGACCTTCGAAAATTTGAATCGCCGACTGCTGCCGCACGGCGGCCGCGAGCGCGCGCACGATCTCGCTGCCGGTGTGATCCGCGGCGTGAAGAATCCGCCGCTGCGAATGGCCTCCCTCTAGCGCGAGGTCGTAATCGCCCGAATCGCTGTTGCGCGAAAACTCGACACCGAGCGCGATCAGTTCGCGGATGCGATCGGGCCCTTCGCTGGCCACCGTGCGAACGATCGCCTCGTCGCAGAGTCCCGCTCCGGCGGCGAGCGTGTCGCGAACGTGCTGTTCGACGTCGTCCTGCTCACTCCAGACCGCTGCAATCCCGCCTTGTGCGTGGGACGTATTGGATTCCTCGAGCCGCGTCTTGGTCACCAGGGCGACGCTACCGCTGGCGGCCGCCTTGAGGGCGAAGCTGAGGCCGGCCAGGCCGCTGCCGATCACGAGATAATCGAAGGCGGGCACGGCCGCATCTTACTGTCCGCCGGCGCCCGTTCAAGCCGCCGACGGCGGCCATTTGGCGGCCACGCGTTGGCTCTCGACGCCGCACGCGCTAGCCTTTAGCATAAGAGTTGGCGGGGGCGGTGAGTACGGCAAAACAGAGTGAGCAGGAACGGCCCCCGCTGACCCTGGCCAGCTACGCCAGCCTGCCGAACATTCTCACGCTCCTGCGAATTGCTGCGATTCCGCTGCTCGTGTGGATTCTGCGCGACCCCTCTCCGAGGGCCGGTGTGATCGCCTTCGTTGTTTACTTTTTTGCTTCGATTACCGACTTTCTTGACGGATACCTGGCGCGCCGCTTCGGCCTGGTCACGGCGTTGGGCAAGCTTCTCGATCCGCTTGCCGACAAGCTGCTGGTCGTCTCCGCACTGGTCATGATCGCGGTCGCCGACCGCACGCCGACTGTCCCCGGCTGGCTCTTGGTGATCGTCATCGGCCGCGAGATCGCTGTTACCGGACTACGCAGCATTGCGGCCGCCGAGGGGGTAGTGGTCGCCGCCGAGGCCACCGGCAAATTCAAGATGATCCTGCAGACGATCGGCGTACACGCCCTCATTCTCCACTACACGTATTGGGGGGTAAGTTGCTATTCCATTGGGATGATTATGCTGCTCGTTTCGGCCGTAGCCGGGATCTGGGGGGCGGTCGAGTACCACGTCGCCGTGTTCCGTGAGCTCGAGCGCCGGCGCTTCGGTTGAGGGCGGTTGGCAACTGCCTCTTTTTCCGCTAAGTATCTAGGATCATGCCCGAGCGGCATGCGGCCCATGGGCGGGTGTAGCTCAGCTGGCTAGAGCGTCTGCTTGCCATGCAGAAGGTCGACGGTTCGATCCCGTTCACCCGCTCCAACATATTTCCCCGATGCCTGTCGAGTCCGACGAACAGCCGCGGCCACTTGCCGGAATCCGCGTCCTCGACTTCACCAGGGTCCTTGCCGGGCCGTCCTGCACGCGAATCCTGTGCGATCTCGGTGCTGACGTGATCAAAGTCGAACCGCCCGAGGGCGATCTCTCGCGCCGTCTCGGCGGGCGCCGCGGCGGCATAAGCAGCTACTACATGCAGCAAAACTGCGGCAAACGGAACCTATCGATCGACTTGAGGACGGCCAGTGGGCGCGAGCTTGCGGCCCGGCTGGCCGCCCATTGCGATGTGTTGGTCGAGAACTACCGTCCCGGCGTGATGGAGTCCCTCGATCTCGGACCGCAGCGACTGCTCGAAGCGAGCCCGCGCTTGATCTACTGCGCCATCAGCGGCTTCGGACGCAGCGGCCCGTGGGCGGACCAGCGCGCTTTTGCGGGCATCGCTCACGCCACGACCGGGATCCTGCATCGCCAAGCGGCGGCTACCCAGAGCGAACCCAGCGATTCGGTGCTGGCGCTCGGAGACACCGTCGCCGGTCTGCAATCGGTGATCGCCATCCTCGCCGCGCTCGAGGAGCGTCGGCGCTCGGGACGCGGGCAGTTGATCGATATGGCGATGCACGATGCTCTGCTTGCGATCCAGGAAGCCGCGAACTTCTACCTCTTCAACGACGACGGACGCGACACCGATTATCTTTGTGCGTGGGTCTACCGATGCGGTGAGGAACACGTGGTGATTCCGCACGATCCCAGGGCCTACTGGAAAGAACTGACGGCGGTCATGCAGCGGCCGGAACTGCTCGCCGACGAGAAGTACGATAGCTTCGAGAAGCGCAGCCAGCGGCTCGACGAGCTCGAGGCGCTGTTGCAGGACTGGGTCGCCGGTTTCGACGGAGCGGACGCCGTGGTTGCGGCGTTGCATGCCGGCGGATTACCCGGCGCCCGGCTGATGCGCCTCGGCGAGGCCCTCGACTGCGAGCAGAGCCAGGCTCGCGACATGACCCCCAGGATCGACGACCGCAGCGGCCGACGCACCCGCGTCCTTAACACTCCTTACCGTTATTCGCGCTCGGTTGCCGGCGTGCGCGGCGTGCCCGCCTTCCGTGGCGAGCACAATCGAGAGGTCTTGGGCGAGTTGCTCGGACTGTCGGCCGAGGAGATCGCACGACTCGAGGACTCCGCGGTCATTTCGTCGCGTCTACCAAAAGGATCTTGATTACGACTTCTTGCGAGCCACGCCTCGGTAAAACGGGAACAGCGTCCAGCCTTCGCCGCCGCAAGGCTTGGTCTCTTCAATCGAAAAGCCGGCGTCGCGAATCAGCTCGACGGCCGGTCGGTTCATGCGGCAACCGCCGCCGATGCGTTGCCACAGCGGCGTCAGCAAGTCCTGCATCCGCGAGGCGACGGGGAAACGTGACCGTGTGTGCTCGGCGTACAGCAGCGTGCCGCCGGGCTTGAGCACGCGCCGAAGTTCGGCGAGTGCGGCCGTTGCATCCGGAATCGTGCAGAGCACCCAGGTGACGATGGCGGTATCGAAGAACTCGCTGTCGTAGGGTAGCGCTTCCGCACCCGCCTGCTTCAGTTCGATCGGAACGCGCGCCGCCGCGCGCCGCTTCTCGGCCCGCTCGAGCATGTAGGGATCCGGCTCGATCCCCCACAGCCCCTCGATCGCGCCGTAGTGCTCAAAGTTCATGCCGGTACCGACGCCGATCTCGACGACGCGTCCGCGCGCCTGCGGAATGACCTTGGCGCGCACCTTGATCAGAGGCCGCATGGTGAAATCGATGGTGGCAGCGACCCAGGGATGCGCAGGCCCGCCGCCTGCCATCGTCGCTTTCGCCTTTGCTTGAAGCGAATCGGGCATGAGGCCTTATACCAGCGCTAGCGTCCTTGGGAAATTACCCGCGAGAGCGAGAAGGCGTCTTCCGTGGTTCCTTCAGCGTCGCCAAAATTGAAGTACCAGCCTTCCTCGTCCGACACCTGCGGGGAGGGCAGACTACAGCGCGTGGCATGGTCGAGTTGCATGTCGACCATCGTGATGCCGGGCAAGAACTGCTGCTCGTAGTCGTAGACCGCGCGCCGAGCGCCCGCAAAGACGCTGCGGCCGATGTTCCACTTGTTGATCCAGGCCTTCCACAGCCGCCCGCGTTGGTCGTAAAGCTCGGTGTAGGCGACGACGAAGCTTTCTCGATCGAGGTAGATGATTCGCTTGGAGTAGGCGTAGCCCGGCAGCCGCGAACGGCCCTCGAGTACGTAGACCTCGCGCGGCTCCCAGCTGTCCTCGAAGATGAAATCTGCCGGCCCTTGCCCCCAACGAACCGGAAAATGCCGGGTGTGCATCGCAGCCAAGATCTTCTTCTTACCGAGCAGCCGCCAGTCCATCCAGGCGACGCTGCCGGCGTAGCCGCCGTAGCTGTCCAGATCGGTATCCTGTCCGAACAGCGCCTCAGAACGCTGCGCGGTCGATAGCCTGCGCGCCCGGCGAAGCACCGGATAGTAGAGCCAACTGTCGTCTTGACGGGCCGGATCGAGGTAGCGGTTGTAAGTGAAGCCGACGCCCTTGAGGTCGAAGGGCTCGAGCATGGGGTAGAGCGCCTCGCGGTAGCGAATGCCGTCGGCGGTATGCCACGTGGGCTTGGGCTCGTGGTAGAGGCGACTGACGTAATAGAGACGGCGAAAGTGCTCGATCAGGAAGTGTTTTTCCACCCGCATCGGCGCGTCGGCCGAAAGCGAACCGGTGTCGCAATCGAAGTTACGAACGTCGAGATCGTCGACGACGATGCGGTTTTCGTAGTTGAACATCAGCTTGACGGCCACGTCGGGATCGTTGTCGTCGACCAGGGGGAAGGGCAGGCCGGCGACGTAGTTCTCCAGTTCGAGCTTGCTCGGCGCCAGCCGCACTTGGGCGGAGTAGCGCTCGGTCGCCGCCAAACGAGCCGGTTCGAGGGGAATCGGCCGGGCGGCTACCACGTGCATCCGCAAGCCACGCGCTAGAGCCCAGCGAATCGACGGCCCGAGATAGGAAGCGAAGCGCTCCGCGCTCGCGGCGTCGACCACCGTCCCGGCGACGGGAGCCTCGGCGCGGGCTGCGGACTGGGCCGCGGCCGGCGCAAGCCAGAGAAAGGTCAGCAGCACGGCGGATACCGAAACCGCCGGCAGCCTCCGTTCGAGTAAGGTCATCGGGCTCTTCATAGCCGGATTTCGCGGGAACTTCTCGGCGCAGCGCGTTGGTCCCTATTCCCGTTTACGATACAAACATAAGACTGGCCGTAAGGCACGTGCCCCTATGAAGACTGCAGAACAACGCATCGAGGCGCTGAGGCGCCTGCTTGGCGAGCGAATCGTCGTCCTCGACGGAGCCATGGGGACCTCGATCCAGCAACGCGACTTGCGGCCCGAGGATTTCGGCGGCGCCGAGCTCGAGGGCTGCAACGAATATCTGACGGTCAGCCGTCCCGATCTGATCGACGCGATTCATCGCGAGTTTCTTGCCGCCGGTGCCGACGTCATCGAAACCGATTCCTTCGGCTCGACCTCTACCGTACTCGAAGAGTACGGCCTTACGGCCCGCGCGCGTGAACTCAACCGCAGGGCCGCCGAAATCGCCCGCGGGGCCGCCGACGGCGCCGCCTCCGGCGAGCGGCCGCGTGTCGCCGCAGGCCTGACGGGGGCCGACCCCGAGAGCCTTCG
>CAZJCO010000139.1:0-7540 GCA_964544375.1 uncultured Myxococcales bacterium | reverse complement strand
TACGAGGATCACCGATATCGAGCTTCACCGGTAGGGGGGTAGGGCTTACATGTACTTTCCGTCAACTCACACCTCTGAGCGACCGGAACGCTATTGGCACCTTTCCTCACTTCGGAGTGAGATTCAGCTCGAGGCCGGCGATATCCGCATTGCTCGGCGTGATACGGATCGACCGTGGGTCCGCCCTGAACACCTTAGAGCTCGGTCGAGTCATTCGCAGCCTGTAACGACGGTCAGGAATGAGGTCATCGAAGTGGAAGCGTCCCTGAGCGTCGGTGTAGGTGAGCAGGCGGCGTTCGGGGAAGCCTTTCAGCTGAAGCGCGATCCCCGCGCCGGGTGAGCCGTCGGCGGCAAGCCGGACCGTACCACTCAGGGAGAGGCTTGCTTCCGATACATCGACCGTTACGTCTTCAGTGACGCTGTTGTTACCGTCGTCTGCCTGCAGCTGAACAGCGTAGCTTCCTGCTCGCGTGCCGTCGGGCCGCCACGAGAACAACCCGGTCGTGGTATCCAGGTGTGCGTCCGACGGCAGGCCCGTCATCGTAAAAGTGGTCGTATCCGGGTTGAGGCCGGCAGCTGAGAAAGCGCGCTTCAGGGTTTCGCCTTCGGCAATATCCAATGTACCGACAGTGCCGATCGTCGCGGGGATGAAGGACGGATCGGCCGATCTGGCGAGCACCGGAACAGCATAGATCGTCTGTTGCCAGGGATTCCAATTCCGCTCACCGAAGACAACGATTGAGTGCAGTGCATCCACTGCGATATGTGGCAAACCCACGACGTTGGTCCGCCGCGACCAAACGAGCAGCCCTTCATCCTCGGTGTCCATCAGGCTGCCATCGGGACGAAGGCGGGCCAAGAAGATGTCTTTTGGCGCTTCCGACCACCCGTACGACGCCACTACGAACGGCAACAGATAGCTCGTGCCGTCGAAAACCGTGCGACCTGGGCCGACACCGCGGAGCGGTTGGGTGTCGAAAGTATCGAGGGGCGAGTTAAGATTGAGGGGAACGCCTTGTGGGTCCATGGCGGTGCCGTCGGGTGCCATACGAGCGGTAACGACATCACGGCGGCAGATCGTCTCGGCTGCACCGCTACCGCAAAGGAGATGCTGTGATCCCGTGAGGAGATAGTTCGTTCCATTGGATACAAGTGCGTTCGGAGAAAAGAAGCTGGTGGCGCCTTGCTTGGGTGTCTTGTTCACTACACGATCTTCGATGATCTGCACGCTCTCCACAAAGTAGATGAGGAAGCCGCCGGGCGTTTTGACTTCGGGGTCGAAGCTCGACCAACTCAGCAGGCACGTGCCGGTGGCGCAGGCGAAATCGCTCCAACTCGGGTAGCGTCCGATACGTCGTGTTTTGTTCCACAATACACCGTCGCGGCCAAGCCGCCGGGCGTAGTAGGTCCAGCCCCTTAGGCGTGCCGGGTCTTTCCTCAGTAGGATAGTGTAGGCTGTTCCATCGAAGTCGACGTCAACCAGGCCAAGGCCCGTACGCTCCGAGCGCTGGTCTATGACGAGGGGCGATGCGTCTATGGGCCGGCCTTGCGAATCGAGGCGCGTCATCATCACACCGGTATCTCGGCGTTGGGAGAAGCAACCCCCTTTGCAGATGGCCTCCGTCCAAAGGGCGACGTAGCCATCGCCGTCGGTGGCTAGACGGGGCCGCTCTGGGCGGAACGATCCTTCGCGAAGCGGAAACGGGGCGCTAGGGGTGCCGGCGGCATCGAAGTGGACAGCCATGATCCGGTCGAACAAACCCGCCGGCTCAGGCTCGGTCCAGACAACCAGTGTGCCGAGACCATTGCTGACGGCGACGGGCCGGCTAAACCAGTTGGGGTTGGTGTTCTGTCGTAGGGTGATCGCGGGCCCCACCCTTTCATCGCGGTGCACGTAGAGGTTTGCCGTTGTCGACGCTCCACCGTCGACTGCACCCGGGACGTTGATTGCGACCGTCCCGCTGTATGCGCCTGGGGTCAGGCCCGTGGTGTCGTATGAAAATGCGAGGCGGCCGCCCGCAGTACCTGTGCTCGGCGATGGTTGTATCCATGCGGGATGGCTAGCCGTCCACGGCGTTGGCGCCGACGTGGTTATGGTGAGGTCGAGCACGTCGCTGCTCATGGAGAGCGTCTCACCGGGAAAAGCGTGCTTTGTCGCGAGTTCGGTTTCGAGGCGCGTCGTTACAGGAAGTGTGTCGAAGACTCGGCCGGCATTGATTCGTCCCCAACCGTGCCACGGGTTCCAGGCTTCGCCTTCCCACGCGGGGTATCCAGGTTGATCAGCGCTCAGTTCGATGCGCCACTGTACCTCGTCAACGTTGAGAGACGGTAGGCCCGAAAGCAGCAGAGCTGCCAGACCGGCTACGTGAGGCCCGGACATGCTGGTGCCGCTCAGGCGCAGGTAGTCTCCGGCTACCGTTTGTCCACCTACGTTTCCAGACTTGTTCCCCTTTAGAGACAGGATGTCGACGCCGGGAGCCGACACGCTTACATCCCGACCGTAGTTCGAAAACGATGCAATTGAGTCAGTGCTCACGCTGGCTCCTACCGTTATCGTTCCCTCCACGCCGGCTGGAGAGTAGATGCTGGCCGGAAAGCCTCCGAGTCGCAGATCGTAACCGTCGTTGCCTGCCCCTGCTACCACTACAACGCCCAGGGCTCGTGCTGTGGCGATGGCGTCGCTTATAGGATCGTCTAGCGACGGGCCGACGAAGCCGATATAGCTATTGTTGATGACGTCGGCGCCATTTTCCGCCGCATAGATGATTGCCGTGGCGAGGTCGTATGAGGATCCGAAGCCGTCGGCGTCCAGCCCCCGGAGCGCCATCACTTGGGCGCCCCAGCTCATTCCGATGACGCCGAGGCCGTTGTTTCCCACTGCCGCGACGATCCCCGCTACGTGAGTGCCGTGACCGTTACGGTCGCTCGGATCGTTGTCATCTTCTTCGAAGTCCCACCCGACGACGTCGTCTATGAAGCCGTTAGCATCGTCATCGACGCCGTTGTCAGGAATTTCGCCGGGGTTCGTCCAGATGTTGGCCGCCAGGTCAGGGTGTCCCAGGTCGATCCCGGTATCGACCACGGCGACGACGGTTCCCGATCCATCGGCTACATTCCATGCCGTCGCTGCGTCGGTGATGTGCAGCCCCCATAGATCCGCATAGCTCTGACTCCACGTTCCAGTGCTCGAAAAGAAAGGATCGTCCGGAACAAAGTCAGCGTGCAGGATATAGTCCGGTGTGGCGTAGACGACGGCGGAGTCGGTTGCGTATCGGCGTGCCGCCTCGTGAACGTCGAGCTGCGGATCGATGTCGACGAGATAGACGTTGGAAAGATCGGGCGCGCGGGCTCCTGCAGGCGCCCGCGCGGCGCGCTGCGGATAGCGGGCGCGCACTTGTGCGAGGCGATCGAAGTAACGGGAAGTGGCCCGGGCTCCACGCAGATTGCCTCGGTCCATCACCAGAGGTCGGGCTGCCCTGACGCCTAGCTCTGCATTGAGCTGGTCGAGGGAAGCGCTGCCCGTGTCTTCTTCGAATCGACCGTGCTCTGCCAGGATCGCTCGAGCACTTCGACTAACGCTTGGGGCATACTTGACGACCAGGCGACCTTCGACGGCAGGCGGTGGACCCAGTTCATCCAGGGCGGTGGGCACCTGCGCAAGGCCCAGCCGAGGCAGGAAGGAAACGCTGATAGCGAGGACGAACGCTAGACTACCAGAAGTATCGCGTCGACCCAGATGCGCCATGGATGGATCTCCTGTATCGGACCTAACTATTCCTCAACGTGTCGCGTGGATTGGCGGAGCACCATAGTGGTTGGCCGCTTTGTAACAAATCTGACCACGCGCCGGTTGTAACGAGCACTCGAGGCGTCAGGGGCGGCTAAGCATTCCTAGCGCCACTTCGATGGACTCGTCAAGGGCCAGTCTTTTCCTTGACGCCGAGGATGGCAGTGGGGTACTGTACTTCGGCTCTCGCGAGCGCGACCGGCGAGGCCTCCCTCACGCCATGATCGGCAGTGGCTTGGAGGGGATATTGACATGAGATATCGGCTGCGAACGACGTTCGGGAACCTGGGCTTGTTTTTCGGTTTCGTGCTGGTTGTTCCCTGTCCGGCTCTCAGCTCGGGACTGCTCGGGATCGAGACGACGGGACCGGGAGCAGCCGCGGCGCCAGGCCGCCTCATTGTAAAGTATGCAGCTGCCGTGAGCCGAAGTCCCCGGCAAGTTCTCGAGACGCAAGGGCGATTCGAAGATTTTACCGGCAGCGCGTCTCTCGATGTATTGAATGAAGTACTCGGCGTGCGTAGCGCGCGCTCGCTCGCCGGCTCACGCGAGCATCTGGGGGGGAAACGTGCCACTGCGGCTTACCTCGATCGCCTGGCAGGCGTCAGATTTCGATTTCCCACGCGGGCGGCTCGCGCACCAGCCGCTGCGCGAGCGCCGGATCTCTCGAATCTTTACTTGGTCGAAATCGACCCGGAGATCGACGTTCACGAAGCCGCCGCACGGTATGCGGCCGACCCGGCTGTTCTTTACGCCGAGCCGGACTACCGGGTAGAAGTCAATCTAGTCCCTAACGACCCCTACTTCTCGAGTACCGGGACCTGGGGGCAGGCCTACAAAGATCTCTGGGCTCTGCACAAGACCCGGGCCGACCAAGCCTGGAACGTAGCGACCGGCGGAGGGGTGGTCGTCGCTATCGTTGACACGGGCATTGACCGAACGCATCCGGATTTGAGCTATAATCTGTGGACCAATGCGGTAGAGATCCCCGGCAACGGTCTCGATGACGATGGAAATGGATTCGTCGACGATACCTTTGGCTGGGACTTTGCCGGAGACGATAATGATCCCACCGACGACAACGGTCACGGAACCCATGTTGCAGGCACTGTGGCGGCCACGGGCGACAACGGCCTTGGCGTGGTTGGTATGAGTTGGAGCGCGCAGGTGATGCCTGTGCAGGGGCTCGCCGCCGACGGTTATGGATGGGCCTCCGATCTGATCGAGGCAATCCTGTACGCTGCGGAGAACGGCGCCGACGTGATCAACAACAGCTGGAGCGGACCCGGTACGTCGAGCGGTATCGCGGACGCGGTCGCTACTGCCCGTTTTTTGGGAGCCGTGGTTGTAGCCGCGGCCGGCAACGACGGGCGCAGCGCGGACTTTCGATCGCCTGGCGCCGAAGAAGGCGTGATTACGGTGGCCGCCAGCGACAACGATGATGCGATCGCCGGGTTTTCGAACTTTGGCAACAGCGTGAACGTGGCTGCGCCGGGAGTCGACATACTGTCCGTACGTGCCAAGGACACGTCGGACCTCGGCGGAGCCCCGGAGGGAACCGACTACCTGCGTCTGTCGGGAACGAGCATGGCGTCGCCGCACGTGGCCGGGCTCGCGGCGGTACTGCTTTCGGCGATGCCATCGCTAAGCGTCGATGAAGTCGAGTGGCACCTTGAACTCAACGCGGACCAGCCCGGATACCCGGGGTACGCGGGCCAGGCCTGGAATCCGCACTTCGGTTGGGGCCGTATCAACGCTGCCCGCATATTCGATACGCCTCCGGTAACAACGCGTGTCGGTGGCGCACTGCGTCCGCAACACGGGTTCGTCGATGCCGCCGTGCCCAAGACCGATTCGCTGGACCTGGTGTTTACGACCACTGATTCTGTTCCCTGGACACTTACGACTCCTCCCTGGGCTCAGGCCGTACCACATTCGGGCGCCGCCAGTGGGCCGATCGACTTTTCCTACGACACGACGGGGCTAAGCGTTGGTCCCCAGAACGCATCCGTCGTAATCGATGCCCCGAGCGCCACCGACGGCGGCGCTTCCTTGCAGGCGAGCCTGTATGTACATCGCGACGAGCGCCTCGGCCCCGAGATCGTCCTCAATCCTGACAACGATGGGTTCTCCCCATCGCTCGCAGCTGGACCGGTCGTCGCGAGCAATGGACTCGGATCCATGGTGGTCTGGACTGAGACTGCGCCTATCCCCTGGGACTCCCCTTATCTGATGAAGGCCATGTATTTTGGCGCTGATGGCAACGCGAGTACTCCGATCCTCGTTCACGATGGGCGTGGCGGCCTTCCCTTTCCCCTCGTTGCAACCGACGGCCGCAACTATACGGTCATCTGGAATCAGGACCTCTGTCGGGACGACCTCTGCGTCGGGTTTGGCGATGAGGGTGTGTTTATGAAGCGTCTCGGCCCCGACGGTCAGGTATTAGACCCCGAACCCATCGAAATCTACCGCGGGCATGGCAAGCCAAGAAGACATTTGGGTGCCTCCGCGATCGCTTTTGACGGTGAGTCCTACACGCTGCTGCTCGTCCGGCGCAATATCACACTAGACCGTCACACGTACTACGTTCTCCGCATCGGCGTCGACGGGGCTCTTTCTCGCAAAAAACACAAGATCTACCGTGGAGATGCAGCGAACCGCAGGCTGGCTTGCGGCCGCGGCAGCTGCCTTCTGGTTTGGTCGGCGATAACCGGGACAAGCCCAGGAGGCTTTTACATTCGTAGCCTGCAGAGCTTGCAGCTCATCGGCGGTGAGCTGGTCAGTGACTTGCCGACCGTGGGCGCCAGCCCGTACTCCTTGGTAATGGATGTGGTGTCCGACGGAACGGACTACCTTGTCGTAGGGACGCAACACAAGATCTGTACAGGGAGCGACGGCGAGTTTATCTGTCGGTGGGATGTCGTGGGAGCGCGCGTAGGAGCAGACGGAAGCCCCCTCGACTCGCAGTCGTTCATCCTCAACCACAATTCGCCCCTCGAGACCGACACCCGGCGTGACCTATGGGACGCTGGTTTTGACGGTACGAACTACATCGTACCCTTCGGGGCGATAGACTATGGTGGCACTAAATCCACCGTCAATACCTTCGTGACGCGGGTAAGCACGACGGGCAAGATCCTCGATACAGAAGACGAGGGCCTCCTCGCGTTTTCGCATGCTACCTTCGGCGAGAACCGACCAAGCGTTGCCGTCAATGCGCGCAGCTCTGTAGTCTTGTGGCGCGAAAGCGGGTGGACAGCTGCGGCCATACCCCGTCACTATGCCGTGCCAATGCTTGCTCGCCCCCCTAGCGCCGACTTCGTTCGTGCCGAAATCGGGTCCATCGGACCGCACGGCGTACAGGAGGGAGAAATCCTCAGGCTGGCGCTTTCCGCGACCGGTCTCGATCCTGCCGCCACGACCTTTAGGGCATCGAACCTACCTGTGGGAGCGAGCTTTGATGCTCCCGCAGGGCTCTTCCAGTGGAAGCCTGACGGTATCGACGTCGGCAACCATAACGCGGTTCACTTCGAGGCGACGGATGGCGCGACGGTTGTGAGCGAGGACGTCGACATCACCGTCGGTGAAGCGATCCTTTCGATCGGAGGCACCACGACTTTCGCTGTCGACGGCTCTCCCGCCGCCGGGATAGCCCTCGGGTTGAGGGGGTTGCCTGGCCAGAAACGTACCGTTTACACCGACGCGGACGGTCGCTTCCGTTTCGAGGGCCTGACCGCGGGTTGTTGCTACCGCGTG
>CAZJCO010000138.1:0-7554 GCA_964544375.1 uncultured Myxococcales bacterium | reverse complement strand
GATCCCGTTATCACCATGGGCCGCAACGGGTCCCCCGACCACCTCCTCAGCGCTCCAGAGATTTTAGAAAAAGAGGGGATCGCGCTCTGTTCTGCGGCTCGCGGCGGCGATATCACCTACCATGCTCCGGGGCAATTGATCGGCTATCCCATCTTCAACCTCAAGACCCGCGATCGTGACCTGCATCACTTCATCCGCAATATTGAACAGGTTCTGATCGAGAGCCTGCACCCATTTCAAATCGAAGCGCAATGTGTCCCTGGACGCACGGGGATCTGGAGCGGATCGCGGGCACTGCGGCAGGCAGTTATGAGCAGGATCCGGAAAGGGTTTATCTGCAATGCCAAAAAAACATAGGGGTCTGCAAGATCGATCAGTATATACCACGAAATCCTTTGTCCATGACCCCGGGCGGGTACAAAGACAAGCGGCCGGGCGCCGGGCGCGAAGCGGCGGTGCGAGCCCTTGGTGCAGCGGGTTTTCAAGTGACGGTGATTCGGGACGTGACGCCGATCCCGCATAACGGGTGCCGCCCGCCCAAGAAGCGGCGCGTGTAAGGGAGAGGCCATGGCTCGCTATACGGATCCAGTTTGTAGGCTTTGCCGGCGCGAGGCGATGAAGCTGTTCCTCAAAGGGGAACGTTGCTTCACGGACAAGTGCGCGATCGAGCGCCGTGGATACCCTCCTGGGCAGCACGGTCAGGGCAGGCGGCGCAAGATTTCGGAGTACGCCGTCCAGTTGCGTGAGAAACAGCGTCTCAAGAGGATGTACGGTCTGCTCGAGAAGCAGTTCCGACAGTACTTCCAGATGGCGGAACGCTCGCGTGAGGTCACCGGCGAGGCGCTACTCAAGCTTCTCGAGCGTCGGCTCGACAATATGGTGTTTCGTCTTGGCATGGCGCGTTCGCGTGCAGAGGCACGGCAGCTCGTACGACACCGGCACTTTCTGGTGAACGGACGCAGGGTCGATGTTCCGTCGTTCCTGACCAAGCCGGGAGACGAAATCGTCGTGTGCGAGAAAAGTCGCGCCAAGGACATCTTCAAGCTGGCGGTCGAACTGGCCGAGCGGCGCGGCGTGCCCGCTTGGTTGGAACTCGAAGCCGAGGCTTTCCGCGGACGGATCGTCAAGGTTCCCGATCGCGAGGACATCGCCATTCCGATCAACGAACGGCTGGTGGTCGAGCTTTACTCGAAGTAACGGATGCTGGTGCGCGGTGTACGAGCCGCGCCGCAGGTGGAGCAGATAAGCAATGTTGGACAATTGGAAGGATCTCATTCGACCGAAGCTGGAAATTCGAGCGCTCGACGATCAATACGGACGTTTCGAGCTCGAACCGTTCGAGCGTGGATTCGGTACGACCTTTGGTAACGCCTTACGCCGAATCTTGCTCTCCTCGCTCAAGGGAGCGGCGATTTCCAGTGCTCGTATCGAAGGCGTGCTGCACGAGTTCTCGACGATCGACGGCGTCACCGAGGACGTTACCGACATCATCCTGAATCTCAAAGAGGTCCGGTTGAAGATCCACGAAGGGCAGCAGCACGTCGGTCGGCTCGAAGCGAGTAGCGAAGGGAAGATCACCGCGGCGGACATACGGTTCGACCCGGCCGTCGAGGTCTTGACTCCAGATCAGCACATCGCGACCTTGTCGTCTGGTGGGAAGTTGCAGATGGAGGTCGTCGCGCGACGTGGCAGCGGTTACGTGGCGGCGGATCGTAACCGAGACGAGGACTCACCGATCGGTACGATTCCGATGGATGCCTCCTTCTCGCCGGTCCGCAAGGTGAACTTCGTCGTGACCAGCGCGCGAGTAGGCCAGCGAACGGACTACGACAGACTCAGTATCGAAGTCTGGACCGACGGAAGCATCCGGCCGGACGATGGGATCGCAGTCGCCGCACGCGTACTGCAGGATCAGGTGTCCGTGCTGATCAACTTCGACGTCGACGAGATCGAGGCCCATGAAGCGGTCGAGGAACCGGAAGCAGAGCCTCTCAACGAGAACCTGTTCCGCTGTGTCGATGAGTTGGACCTTTCGGTGCGTTCGGCGAACTGCCTGCAGAATGCCGATATCAAGTACATCGGGGAACTCGTCCAACGCTCTGAGGGCGAGATGCTGAAGACGAAGAACTTCGGTCGCAAGTCGCTACTCGAGATCAAGGAGTTGCTGACAGAAATGGGGCTGGGTTTAGGGATGAAGCTCTCAAACTTCCCCTCGCGCGATACCCTCGACCGTATGAGACTGGATCAGGAGAAGTTCTAGGCGATGAGACACCTCAAGGCCGGCCGGCAGTTGGGCCGTAATTCGGCCCACCGCCGTGCCATGTTTCGCAACATGATAACCTCGTTGATCATTCATGGCCGTGTCACGACTACCGACGCCAAGGCCAAGGAGCTGCGCCGCTGGGCCGACCGAGTCGTCACCTTGGGCAAGAAACAGACCCTGGCGGCCAGGCGGCGCGCACGTCGGATGGTGCAGACGGATCGCGCCCTCTTACGACTGTTCTCGGAGGTGGCCCCGCGCTTTGAAGGACGTGCGGGAGGCTATACCCGCATCACCAAGATCGCGCGAAGAAGGGGGGACGCGGCCCCGATGTCGGTCGTCGAACTGACGGAACAGGCGCCGAAGCAGGAGAAACAGCGGAAGAAGAAGGCGAGCAACGGCGACTGACGCCGCAGCATCGGCGGCGGTCGTGGAAGCGGTGGTGGCCGCGGGGTAGCATGGCCGCTGATGAAGAGCGTTCTTCAAATACTGATTCGGGAAGCGCTTGAGCGCGCGCGATCGGCCGATGCGCTGACACTCGAGGAAATCCCTCTACCTCAGGTCGAAATCCCACGCGATCCCTCGCACGGAGATCTGGCGACGAACGTCGCGCTGATCCTGGCGAAGCAGACACGGCGAGCGCCGCGGGACATCGCGGCGACGATCCTGGAGCATTTCGAAGACAGCGCGCAGCGTATTGCTCGCTCGGAAGTCGCCGGGCCAGGGTTCATCAATTTTCGCTTCAGTACAGCCGCTTGGCGATGGCGCCTTCTCGAAATCCTGCGTGCGGGAGACGACTACGGCTCGAGTACCGTGGGCGCGGGCCGCTCGGCGCAAGTGGAATTCGTTTCGGCTAACCCGACGGGTCCGCTCCACATCGGACACGGGCGTGGTGCCGTTACCGGTGACGCGCTGGCGCGCGTGCTGGAGGCCTGCGGCTATCGCGTCGAGCGCGAGTACTATGTAAACGACGCCGGCGGGCAGATGTCGGCTTTGGGCCGGTCATTGCGCGCGCGGTATCGACAGCTCGCGGGCGAAGAATGTGCGTTTCCGGAAGACGGCTATCCTGGCGAGTACGTCCGCGAATTGGCCAAGGAGCTCTTCGAGCGAGACGGCCGGCGCTGGCTTGGGAAGAGCGAAGAGGCGGCACTGGTCTTCATGGCCGACTACGGCCGCGAGCGGCTGCTCGCAAAGATATGCGAGGACCTGGCGGAATTTGGTATCCGCTTCGACCGTTTTACCAGCGAAAAGGGGCTTCGCGGCGACGGTACGGTTGAGGAGGCGATCGAGGTTCTGCGCGCCGGCGGGCACCTGTACGAGAAAGACGGCGCCGTGTGGTTCCGGGCGACGGCATTTGGCGATGACAAGGATCGCACGGTCGTCAAAAGCGACGGCGAACTCACCTATTTCGCCGCCGACATTGGATATCATCGCGCGAAGTGCCGGCGAGGGATCGACCGTCTGATCGACGTGTGGGGTGCCGACCATCACGGCTACGTGCGTCGCGTTTGCAGTGCGCTCGAGGCACTCGGTGAAGATCCCTCGCGGCTTCAGGTGGTGTTGGTCCAGATGGTGAATCTGACGCGCGACGGCGTTCCGGTTCGGATGGGGAAGCGCAGTGGCGAGTTCGTGGCCCTGCGCGACGTCGTCGACGAAGTGGGTACGGATCTCGCCCGGTTCTTCTTTCTAATGCGTAAGTCGAACGCGCAGCTGGATTTCGACCTGGAACTGGCGCGCCGCCAAAGTGCGGAGAATCCGGTGTTCTACGTTCAGTATGCCCATACCCGAATCGCCGGGATCGAACGGCAGGCGTCCGAGAGAGGCGTACCGCGGCCGGCGGTGGACGAGGCCACGGTTTCCGTTCTGGGCAACGACGATGAGATCGCCCTGATCAAACTGCTCAACGAGTTTCCGGCGGTTGTCGAGAGCGCCGCCGATAGCCTGGAACCGCACCGTGTGGTGTTCTATGTGCAGCAGCTCGCGGGCGAGTTCCATCGCTTCTATACTCGGAACCGTTGTGTGACGGATGACCGCCGACAGACGGCCGGGCGATTATTGCTCGTCGCGGCGGTCAAGCAGGTGATCGGGCGCGCGTTGAGGCTGGTGGGAGTGAGCGCACCGGAACGGATGTAGTAGCGATGGCGCGAAGCGGGGCAGGCCAGTTTCACTTTACCGTGACCGAACTTTTCGTCTTGGCGATCAGCTTCTTCGTCACGTCGTGTTTGGTATTTCTCCTGGGCTTCTACGTTGGTCGCGAGACTGGACGACCACACTTGCCGGCCGCGTCCCGGGTTGCTCGGATTTCGGTCGGAGCTGTGCCGCAGCCGGACGCGGACGTGGCGGAAGTGCCGGTTGCTTCTCCCGTCGCCGCGGTTTCGCCGCCGGCCGAGCGCGAGTTCGGCGATAAGGTGAAGGCAGCGCCCGAAGCAAAGGTTCCCCCGGTTGCAGAGCAGCTATTGCCAGAATCGCAAACCCCACGAGAGCCTCCGGTGGCTGTCCCATACACGGTTCAGGTCCTGGCGACGCGCAACCTAGGCGAGGCGGAGTCGCTCGTGGCAAGCCTCAAGCGGCGTGGGATGGGAGCTTTCGTTGCGACGGTCGATGGTTCGGCGGGCAAGTGGTATCGTGTGCGCATCGGACGCTTCGATGACGTGCGATCGGCGCAACGCATGGCCGACCGCTGTCGCCGCGATTTCGGCCTGAGTCAGGCCTACGTCAGCGCCTTCCGTAACGAGCAATGACCAGCGCCACACCCAGTTTCGGGGCTTTCTGCGGGCTCGCCCGCCAAGGAGCGAACACGATTCCCGTGTACCGCGAGATTGCGGCGGACCTCGATACCCCGGTATCGGCGTTCTTGAAGCTTCATCGCGGTGGTTCGGGCTTCCTTCTCGAGAGCGTCGAGGGCGGCGACCGTTGGGGTAGGTACAGTGTTCTCGGCACCGATCCGTTGATGCGAATTCAGGCCGTCGGCGGTTGCACGATCGCACGACATCGCGGAGGCGATGAGCAGCGGTTCGAAGGAGATCCAATCGACACGTTGGCCGGGCTGCTGCGTCCCTTTCGGCCGGCGGCCGTCGAAGGACTGGCGCGCTTTGGCGGCGGTTTCGTAGGTTATCTATCTTATGATTTGGTCCGGACGATTGAAAGACTGCCGATCGATACGGTCGATGATCTAGGGGTGGCAGACGTCCGCGGTCTGGTCGCCGACAATTTCATCCTTTTCGACAACGTGGCCCATACGATGAAGGTTGTCAGCCTGGCACAGGTGGATGCCGCCGGCAGTCTCGAGGCGGCGTACAAGGACGCATTGGAGGCGATCGAATCCACGGTCGAGGCGCTAGCGCGGAAAAAGCCGAGTGTGCCGGCGGTTTCTCCGCGAAGTTTCAGCGAACCTCGTTCGAATCTGAGCCCGGAAGAATACGGTCACGGCGTTGAACGGGCGCGCGACTACATTCGCGCCGGCGACGTCATTCAGGTGGTTCTTTCCCAGCGCTACGCTCAACCTCTCTGCACGCATCCCTTCTCCGTCTATCGGGCGTTGCGTACGGTGAATCCTTCACCCTACATGTTTTACTTGGATCTCGGGGACGAAGTCGTCGTCGGTGCGTCGCCGGAAATGATGGTAAAGGTGTCCGGCCGCGAGATGTCCGTACGTCCGATCGCCGGAACCATCCGGCGGGGACGGGACGACGAGGAAGATCGGGATTTGGTCGAACGCATGTTGGCCGACCCGAAAGAGCGGGCCGAGCATATCATGCTGCTCGACTTGGGCCGCAACGATGTTGGCCGGGTCGCCGAGATCGGCAGTGTGTCGATCGTCGAGCAGATGACCGTGGAGCGCTATTCCCACGTCAATCATATCGTGTCGCACGTGAACGGCCGGTTGCGTGACGACGCCGATCGCTTTGCGGCGTTCCGTGCGGCCTTTCCTGCGGGTACGCTGACGGGAGCGCCGAAAGTGCGGGCGATGGAAATCATCGAAGAGTTGGAGAGCACGCGCAGAGGGGTCTACGGCGGAGCCGTCGGTTATATCGATCTTGACGGCAATCTCGACACTTGTATCGCGATCCGAACGATTCTGGTGAAGAACGATACCGTCTATCTGCAGGTGGGCGCGGGGATTGTCGCCGATTCGGATCCCTTGCGCGAACAGCAGGAATGCGAAGCGAAGGCTCGAGGGATGCTCGTTGCGCTCAAGCGCGCGGCGGCGATGGAGCGAGCCGAATGAAGGAGTTCCTCGCCATCCTGGCCGAGGGGAAGCGTCTGAGTGCCGTCCAGATGGAACGCGCGGTCGGCTGCGTGATGGACGGTGAAGCGACAGCTGCCCAAGTAGGCGCCTTCTTGATGGGGTTGCGGGTACGCGGAGAGACCAGCGACGAGTTGGTCGCGGCGGCGCGGGCGGTGCGCCGGCGCGGCATTTCGGTTTCGGTCGAAGGCCCCCTGGTCGATACCTGTGGCACGGGGGGCGACGGACTCGGTACGTTCAACGTCTCCACCGCTGCCGCCTTGGTCGCGGCAGCCGGAGGAGCCAAGGTCGCCAAGCACGGCAACCGGGCTGCTTCGGGAAAGGTCGGCGCCGCCGACGTCCTCGAAGCTGCGGGTGTATCTCTCGAGCTCGAGCCCGAGCGCGCGGCTCGGGCAATCGAAGAGATCGGGTTCGCGTTTCTGTTTGCGCCGCGGTTCCACCCGGCGTTCAAGCACGTTGCCATCGCGCGGCGTGAGGTCGGCGTGCGGACCCTATTCAATCTAGTCGGTCCGCTGTGCAATCCGGCCGGGGCTACGCGGCAGCTACTCGGCTTGGCCGACGCTGCGTGGATGGAAGGCGTCGCCGAGGCGCTTCGCGATCTCGGCACGGAGCATGCGATGATCGTACACGGCAGCGATGGCAGCGACGAGATCACGCTAACCGGGCCGACCGATGTCGTTGAACTGCGTTCCGGTCGCCTATGGCGGTTTCGCGTCGATCCCGCCGAACTCGGTCTGAGCCCCTGCCGGCCTGAGGACTTGGCGGGTGGAGACGCGTTGCACAATGCCGAGCGGCTACGGCAGGTTCTGCGAGGGCAGGGGGCCGCGTTGGGCGAGGTGGTTGCGGCGAACGCCGGCGCTGCGCTCTACGTTGCTGGTCAGGCGCCAGCGCTTGCCGACGGAGTGGCGGGGGGGGGCGGGGGAATGGGCGCTGGGGGGGGCGAAGGGGGCCCCGAACGGGGCATTGGATTTTCTTACATAAATAAGTGGTATTATGCGAGAGTTTGGCGGCTAAGCGAGGCGGGGAGCGGGGGGCGCGGGGGGGGGGG
>CAZJCO010000137.1:0-7577 GCA_964544375.1 uncultured Myxococcales bacterium | reverse complement strand
CGTGCATAATTCGCGTTAGGGATGTGATTGAATCAAGCGCTCATGCAATCCACTTGGATTCGTGAAGGCTTGCCCACGGAACCAGCTCCGCATCGGAGCGTCGTTGTGCCTCTTTCCCCCCGTATGCCACCACGACATCGCACGGTCGTGATGGTTCGGTGAGGTGCCCTCGTACGCGGTTTACGCCAGCAAATAAACTGGTCGATGCGGTCTGCGCGGACTTGGCTTCTACTAGCGTTAGGCGGCTCGGGTGCTCGACGATGAGGTCTGCCTCGGCGGCGTCGCGGTCTCGGTAGTATGACAGTCCGCCAGGCTCACCGCGGTTCATGCGGTGCTTGAAAATCTCGGAAACCACCCAGGTTTCGAAGATCGCACCGCGTAGAGGGTGCGACCGCAACTGTTCGGGTGTTCGGATGCCTAGCAGCCAGCACACGAGGCCGCTGTCATAGAAGTGGAGTTTGGGCATTTTCACGAGTCGCTTGCGGAGGTTCGAGTGAAATGGAGGCAGCCGGAAGACAATGAAGCTGGTCTCGAGAATGCTGAGCCAGGCCTTTGCACTCGGCTGCGAGATGCCGCTGTCGCCAGCCAGCGCGGAGTAGTTGAGTAGTTGCGCTGTACGGCCGGCGCACAATTCGATGAATCGCTGAAATGTTGTAAGATCGCCCACGTTGCTGATCGTGCGAACGTCGCGCTCTATATAGGTGGCCACGTACGAGCGAAGCCAATCGCTCGGATCGAGTTTCTGATCGAAGATACGTGGATATCCGCCTGCGATGATGGTCTCGTCGAGGCGTTTGGGATGGCGTTTGAATCGCAGCACCTCACTCCTTGCAAGAGGCAGCAGGTGGAGAACAGCCGACCGACCGGCTAGCGATTGGCTGACGGACTCGAGTAGCGTGAGGTTCTGCGATCCAGTGAGGATCCAGCGCCCGGGCTTTGGGTCGTCATCGATGATGCCCTGGAGGTACGAAGGTAGGTTGGGGCAGCGCTGGACTTCATCGATGATGGCGCCCCGTGGATACTGAGCCAAAAACGCTCGGGGATCGTCGGTGGCGAAGGCGCGGACATCCGGCGCTTCGAGATTTGCATAGGGGCGCTTGGGAAAAACCGCGCGACAGAGGGTGGACTTTCCGCTTTGGCGCGGCCCGGTGAGCGTGACTGCTGGAAATTGGCGCGCGGCCTTCCGAAGCCGCGGAGTGAGGTCGCGATCAATCAACACGGAAAAATAGTGTACCAGCGTGTACGGCTATTTCAAAGTCTGAATTTGAGATAGCCGTACCTTCCGATTGAACCAAGACGCGCCCCTATTCTCCTCGTGGCGAGAGGCAATCCTCGAAGGTGGGCGGGGTAGATTGAAGCGTGGCCAAGATCGACGCCCCCGAACGTCAGGCGGCGTCAGGGAATCTCGATTGTGGCCAAGCGTTCCGAAAAGCAATGAAATTCCAGCCTGTTGGACGAATCCAAGCCCAGATGTACCATATTCGCTGTCGCCGATCCTGTGCGGACTGGAAGAAGGCGGTCTCGATAGAGGTCGGAAGGAAAAATCATTCCACGGTGATCGCATGAAAGATAGCGGCTACATGCTCGCCATCGACCTGGGCACTAGCGGTCCCAAAGTTGCCCTCGTGGGCGAGCAAGGCGAGACCGCGGCGTGCGCCGCGAGGAGCATTGCAACCGCCGTTGTGGGCACCGATGGCGCCGAGCAGAGCGCGTCGGAAATGTGGTCGGTGGTGGCGGATGCCAGTCGTGAGGTGATCGCTCGCTCCGGCGTCGCGCGCGAGCGAATCCTCGGAGTCGTTTGCGAGAGCCAGTACTTCTCGATCATCCCGCTGGACGCCAACGGCGAGGCGTTGGCGAATTGCATCCTATGGCTCGACAAACGCGGCGGCCGGTACACGCTCGAGCTCTACGGCCGCTGCCCCGAAGCGCTGCCCCGTTGGATCGAGGTGCATGGGCTGCCTCCGATCCCGACGGGTATCGACTCCCTGTCGCACATGCTCTTCGTGCAGGCGGAGATGCCCGAAGTCTACGAACGAACCCACGCTTTCGTCGAACCGATGGACTACATTGCCGCCAAGCTCAGCGGACGCGTGGCTGCCAATGCCTGCACCGCCTTTCCCTTGCTGCTGACCGACAACCGGCGGCCGAAGGCGATTCGTTACGATGAGGAGCTCATCGCCTCATCCGGTCTGGACGCGGCGAAACTGCCGCCGCTGTTGCCGATCGACCAAGCCATGGGCGAAGTTACGGCAGTCGCCGCCGCCGAGACGGGACTGCCGCCGGGAATTCCGGTCTATGCGGGAATGAACGATACGCAGGCCGTGGCCGTGGGCGCCGGAACCTTTCGCCGCGGCGTCGGCGGAATCAACATCGGCACCACCACGCAAGTGCTGGCGCACGTCGACGAGATGCGCTCCGATCTCGAACACGCCGTGCTCAGCATGCCCAGTGCTCTTCCCGGCCGCTACGCCGTAATGGCCGAAAACGGGCTGGGCGGCAAGTTGGTCGAACACTTCATGCGCAATGTCGTGTTCTCGAAGGACGCCTTCGGAGACCACTCCCACGCCGATGCCTACTCGGCGATCGAAGACGTGATCGCATCCGAGAAGCCGGGCGCCGGCAAGTTGCTCTTTTTGCCCTGGCTTACCGGGGCGCAGTCGCCCGTGACAGATCCGCATGCCAGGGGAGCCTTCCTCAATATGTCGCTCGACACCACTCGCGGCGCCATGCTGAGAGCAATCGTCGAGGGGGTGACGTTCAACCTTCGTTGGGTCTTGCCGGCCGTTGAAGACCTCTGCGGCTCGCGCTTCGAGGAATTGCGTTTTTCGGGCGGTGCCGCACAGTCGGACGTGTGGTCTCAGACCGTGGCCGACATCATGGATCGGCCGGTTCTCCAGGTGGCCAACGCGCGCTATCTGAACGCTCGCGCGGCGGCCTTCCTTGCCTTTCGCCAGGCCGGGATGGTCGACGAACGCCGTGTGGAAAGCTTCTGCCCGGTCAAGCAACGCTACGAGCCGCTCGACGCCAATCGCGATGTGTACGCGCGCTTGTTCGAACAGTTCGTCGCTGCTTACGAGGCAAACCGCGGAATCTTCGACGCGCTCAATGCGGACAGTTCGTGGTGACCGCGTGACCGCGACCTGTTGGGGAGATCGAAAGTCGTGGACGAAGCAGATCTTCGTGAACACTTAGACGCAGCCGTCGGCCTTGTCGGCCGGGCCGGGCCGCTGGCGCTCCGGTACTTTCGCAAAGCGTTGGACGTCGAAAACAAAGGCGGCAATGCGTACTACGATCCGGTGACGCGCGCAGACAAGGAAGTCGAAGATTTTCTTCGCGCCGAACTCGGCCGGCGTTTTCCCGGCTACGGGATCCTCGGCGAGGAGGGAGGTCGCGGCGGCGACTGCGCGTCGCCGCTGCGCTGGGTCATCGATCCGATCGACGGCACGAGGGCTTTCATCAGCGGAATGCCGGCCTGGGGAATCCTGCTCGGCCTCCAAGAGAACGGCGATTGTCTGGTCGGAGTCATGCATCAGCCGTTCACGCGTGAGACGTTCTTCGCCGCGCGCGGGCAGGGTGCGGCCCTACGTCGCGACAGCGGGACCGTCGCGATCGAGACGCGGGCGGTTGCGAGGCTGCGCGATGCAGTGCTCTACAGTACGCACCCGGAGATGTTCGCCGAAGAATACGCTGCGGCGGCTTACCACCGGGTCGCCTCCGCCGTGCGTCTGACCCGTTTCGGTGGAGACTGCTATTCTTATTGCCTGCTCGCGATGGGGCAGATCGATCTGGTCATCGAGAACGGGCTGCAGCCTTACGACATCGTTCCGCTGATTCCCATCATCGAAGAAGCCGGGGGCAAGGTGAGCAACGAACAAGGCGAGACGGCCTGCGAGGGCGGTTTCGTCATTGCCGCTGCGAGCGAGCAGCTTCATGCGCAAGCGCTCGAGCTCGTCGCGCAATGCGGAAGGTGAATCGACATGAGCAAAGCAGAACAGGGACCGCTTGGATCGCTCTATCCTTATGCGCAGCGCTTCGGCGTCATCGACCGCATGCCCGAAAAAGGCCGCCCGCGCGACGAGATTCTCGCCGAGTTGCGAACCATGGCGCGCGAGGAAGACGGATTCTGGCAGAGTGGTCAGTGTTCGGGGACCATGTACTGCGGCGACACCTCGCACTACGCTTACTTGAACGAGGCTTTTTCTCTGTTTTCGCACGTCAACGCCTTGCAGCGTGACATCTGCCCGAGCGCGACCCGCTTCGAGGGCGAGATCTCGGCGATGGCGCTCGACTTGATGCACGCCGGCGAGGTGGCCAACCACCATCCCGGCGAGCTGCCTCGCGGTTCGGTTACTTCGGGCGGCACCGAAAGCATCCTCACTGCCGTCCTGATGTACCGGGACAAGGCGCGTGCGGAGAAGAACATTGTGCGTCCGGAGATGATCCTTCCGGTGACGGCGCATCCGGCGTTCGAAAAGGGCGCGCATTTGTTTGGTCTGGACTTGCGCCGCGCTCCCATCGATCCCGTGACCACACAGGTCGATGTCGATTTCGTCCGCGATGCCATCAACGCCAATACCGTGATGATCGTGGGTTCCGCCGGCAACTATCCCTACGGAACCATCGATCCTATCTCGCAACTCTCCGAGCTGGCGCTGGCCAACGACGTCGGTCTGCACGTCGACGGCTGTCTTGGCGGTTTCATCCTGCCCTGGGGCGAGCAGCTCGGCTACGACATTCCGGTGTTCGATTTCAGGCTTGCGGGCGTCACCAGCATATCGGCCGACACACACAAGTACGGCTATGGGCTCAAAGGCACTTCGGTCCTGCTTTACCGGGACCAGTCGTTTCGCCGCCACGTCTACTTCATGACGCCGGATTGGCCGGGAGGAAAGTACAACTCTCCGGGTATCGCGGGAAGCCGTTCGGGAGGGTTGCTGGCTTCGGCTTGGGCTTCGATGGTCAGCTTGGGACGCGAAGGCTACCTGCGCTACGCCAAGTCCATCTTCGAAACCGCGTTTGCGATGCAGGAAGTCGTCCAATCGCACGATGAACTGCGCTTGATGGGCGAGCCGACGTTTTGCTTCTCGTTTACGTCCGATCTCTTCGATATCTACCACGTAAACGACTTCATGCACGGACGCGGTTGGCGTTTCAACGGCCAACAGTATCCCAACGCCATCCATATGTGCGTCACCCGGCCGCAGACGCAGCCGGGAGTCGTCGACCGTTTCGCGGCAGACCTAGCCGGGGCCGTCGAGTACGCGCGCGCGCCCGAACTCGACACGCCGAAATCCGGCGCGATCTATGGCGGAGTGCCCAAAGAGGTTCCCGGGATCGACGAGATGGTCAAGGCCATGCTGGTGGACTACCTCGATTCCTGTAGTGACATTCCCGACATCTAGCGCCGGCGATTGGCGTCGCCCTGCGTCCCGATCCGCGGGAAGAAGCGCCCCGTTTTCGACGCGTAGTCCTCGTACGCCGCACCATGGACACTAGCCAAATACGGCTCTTCCACGACCCTAACCTGGATTTCGAGTCCTATCGCGGTAAGTGCAAGCGCGAGAAAAACGAGCGTGTTCGGTAGGAGAAGCGCCAGGCCGATCATCGAGAGGAGGACGAAGGAGAAAAACGGGTTTCGTACCCAGCCGAAGATGCCGTCCGTAACTAGGTCCGTCCGCTCCGCGCCATCGACTCCTACACGCCACGAGGTTCCCATCGAAACCTGGGCGAAGAGCGATCCCACTAATCCCACGGTAGCGGTAACAGCACCCAGAAGATGGATGCCGGCGTTCGAGAACAGGAGACTTCCTCCTGTCCATCCGCAGAGCGCGGCAATCGGTGCGCCTGCCGCGCTTAGAAGGCCCACGCTAGTAACAGCCCCGGCATTCCATTCGAGTGACCCGATTCTTCCGGAGAATCCTTTCACACCGGTCGAGCCGGTTTGCCACCACTGGTAGGCGCTTCGAAAGACGAATAGTGAGGAGAACCACACCATGATCAGAAGAAGTGCGACTAGAGGCATAGGCCTATGCTCCCGCCTCTTCATCGCAGCAGCCATCACCGCTTAGTGCTTCCCGACCTTCGTTCCCGAGCCATGGCACCATTGCGAGTGCCGCGCCGGCCACTCTTTCGAGCGGGCGACCGAATGGCATGGCAGGCACCCGCACATTTAAACCGCTGCGAACGCCTACTCGAAATTTCTATTGCAGAGGGGGAGGGTTTTGCCGAATCTCTGCCTCGGAAAGGGTTGCCATGTTGAACCAGTGCCAGCCTGTGGTCACGTATCGGAACCTGGCCAAGGAAATCCCGGCATTGGTGGTAAAATCGGCGAAGTCGGTGAACAAATCGACCCAATAGTCTGCGCCCATGTCGAGAAGATAACGAGCTTTGTAACGATCATCGCGGCCGGACGGATTATTCAGGATGAGTCTGGCCTGAACGGTAGCAAAGATCCCTCCGATATCGCTCGCCACGATGGAAGCCCGCGTCGCCGGGAAGAAGTGAAAATTGTAACCTCCCCCTACCATTACGGATATACCCCCGTCCGGCTCGGGACGTATGTCGGCGGGCTTGTTGCTATTGTTCAGAAAATCCTCACGGAAGGCGCCACCTACCACGGCTACCGGGCTTTGAAGCAGATGCCACTGATTGTCTTGTTTGCTCAGTAGGTAGGACTTCATGTTACGAATTTCGATCCGCGTGTTTTTTGCGCGATTGCCGTTTGCCGCCTCGTACGCCTGACCCCAAGCCGTCATGGCGGTGAAATTAGGCGGCGGGTTGTTGCCGGCCTTGATGACCGGGACCAACGCCCAGTCAAAAGAGAGCGGCACTCCATGAACCCTTGCTTGATGAGGCAGCGTGATATCATCAACGATGGCATCGACGGAGTTGGTAGTATCGGAAGTGAACGTGTTGATTTGCACGTCGCGTCGGCATTTGATTGCGTTAACGTTGTTTTGTTTGCACGAAGTAAACGTGACCTCGATGCAAGCGCCGCTGCTGTCGGTAACTTCGAATCTGAGCGGTAGAACCGCCGGTGCAGATAAGGAATTAAGGACCCCACCTCTGCCTTTGAGAGTGAAACCCGTCGGCCAGCTCGTCATGCGCGAAATGCCTGCGATGGCATTGGGGTCCTTGTTGTCTTTGTACCGCCACTTGGTGGGCGGCGCACCGGTGCTCTGCCAGGCCGGGGAGGATGCGCTGCCGTAAGATAGGCTCAGGACAGGGACGCCGGTATCTGATACGGCGACCGATGTGGTTCCCAGCCTCGGGTCTGCCATGAGAAAGTTAATGCTGGTATCGTGCGCTTTCCACACCAGCCTACTGCTATGCCCGCCCACTGCCGGACGGAATCTCAACGTGCCGCCTTCTATGGGTATGCAAATAGCCACGGCGGGTGTGGCCGGAGCCAGTATTGCTGCCGCGGCGACAGCCAATGCGCCGGCAACGATTCCGCGGCTGACCAAGCCTTCACCCCGGAATCGTGTGTTGACACTCGCCTTTGTTGCCGTGATCGCCATGGATGGTGTGCCGCTGCCCGTCAATCGCCGCAGCACCGTCAGGGTTTCCACTACGAG
>CAZJCO010000136.1:0-7618 GCA_964544375.1 uncultured Myxococcales bacterium | reverse complement strand
GTCCAAGGGAGTCATTCGTGCGGCTCGTGCCTGGCACGAGGTGGCCCGCGGCGGTCGCTTCGGCGCGCCCGCCGCCTCGGGCGAGGGAAGCTTCGCCGCGGCGATGGAGCGTATGCGGCGCTTGCGTGCCGACATCAGTCCCACCGATGGCGCCGCGCGTTTTCGCCAGCTCGGCATCGACGTGTTTCTCGGTTCGGGCGAGTTCGTCGCCCGCGACCGCATCGCTGTCGGCGATGCCGTTCTTCGCTTTCGCCGCGCGGTGATTGCCACCGGCGCCCGCGCGACCGGCTTGCCGATTCCCGGCCTCGAAGAAGCCGGCTTCCGGACGAACGAAACGATTTTCTCTCTGACCGAACTCCCGCGCCGTATGATCATCGTCGGTGCCGGTCCGATCGGCTGCGAGATGGCGCAATCCTTTGCCCGCTTCGGCTGCGCGGTGACGATTCTCGATGCCGGCGAACACGTCCTTCCGCGCGAAGATCGAGACGCCGCACGCATCGTTCAAAACGCCCTCGAGGCAGACGGCGTCGATTATGTTTCCGGCGCGCGCATCGCTCGAGTCCATCGCGCAAGCGACGGCGCGCGCGCCGTCATCTACGAGCAAGACGGCGAGCAACACGAGGCCGTCGCCGAGGAGATCCTGGTTGCCGTCGGTCGCGCGCCGAACATTGAGGGGCTCGGGCTGGCAGAAGCAGGCATCGCCCACGATCGCAGCGGCGTGGTCGTCGACGATCGTATGCGGACCACCAACAAGCGGGTCTTCGCCTGCGGAGACGTCGCCTCGAAGTATAAGTTTACCCATGCCGCAGACGCGCAGGCGCGCATCGTAATTCAGAACGCCCTGTTCTTCGGCCGCGCGCGCGCCAGTCGCATCGTCATGCCGTGGTGTACGTATACTAGCCCCGAGATCGCCCACGTCGGCATGTACGCAAGCGACGCGCGCGCGGCCGGCTTTGAAGTCGACACGCTCACCCAGCCGCTTTCGGAGGTCGATCGGGCGGTTCTCGACGGCGAGGCCGAGGGGTTCCTGCGAATCCACCTGAAGAAGGGCAGCGACCGCATTCTCGGCGCGACCCTGGTCGCGGCGCATGCCGGCGATATGATCGGCGAACTGGCCTTGGCGATCAACGCGGGCGTCGGCCTCGGCAAGATCGCGGCTACCGTGCACCCCTACCCGACCCAGGGCGAAGTGGTAAAGAAAGCCGCCGACGCCTGGAGGCGCACCAAGCTCAGCCCGAGGGTCAAGCGCCTGTTTAACGGATACTTTCGCTTACTTGGCTAAGCTACTGTAATTCATACGCTCACGCGCACACCGGAGGCCTGCGTTCCTGCCAAGGAAGAGCCCGTTCGAGTTGCGCGGCCAGGCCGAACAGCAAGTCTTCGCGCCCGTAAGCGGCCACCAATTGGATGCCGATCGGCAAGCCGTCGGCGTTCCAATGAAGCGGCAGCGACACCGCCGGCTGGCCGGTGACATTGAACGGCGGCGTGAAGGCGATCAGACCAACCACCTTGTCCATGTGGCCGAGCGGGTCGTCTTCGGGTGGTCGCAGCTCACCGAGCTTGGGCGGCGGCTGAGTGATCGTCGGCGTAACCAAGATGTCGAAACCGCCGGCCCACCAAGAGGCCATTCGGCGGGTGTAGCCGTCGATCCACTTGCCCGCGCCGATGTAGCGCGCGGCGTCGACCGCCCGTCCCATTTCCGCCAGGCCCCAAGTAGCCGGCTCGACATCGGATTCGTTGATCGTTCGGCCGACCGCCGCGCCCCATTCGGCCAGCGCCGCCGCGGTCCAGCTGGCGACCACGGTCATGAAGTTCCCGGTAAGCTCGGCAAACGCATCGAGCGCCGAAGGGTGCGATTCCTCGACTTCGTGGCCGAGGTCCTCAAGAACTTTCGAGGTGACGGAAAGCGCTTCGGCGCAATCCGGATGCAGCTCGCCGAGGCCGGCCGGCATCGACGACATGGTACCGACGCGCAGAGCGCGAGGCTCCGAGTCGATCTCGCGCAGGAAGGGCCGCACCGGAGGCGGCGCAACGTACGGATCGCCCGGCATCTCTCCGCTGACGGCGTCGAGAATCGCCGCCGAGTCGCGCACCGAGCGGGTCACGACGTGCGAGATCACCAAGCCGCGCCAGTATTCGCCGTAATCCGGCCCGAGCGAAACCCGGCCGCGCGACGGCTTGAGCCCGACCAGACCGCATTCGCTAGCGGGAATGCGAATCGAACCGCCGCCGTCGCTGGCGTGTGCCGCCGGCACCAATCCGGCGGCTACCGCCGCGGCCGAACCACCGCTCGAGCCGCCGGTCGAATGCTCGGTGTTCCAGGGATTGCGCGTCGGCCCGTAGGCCTTGGGCTCGGTCGTCACCGTCAGTCCGAGCTCGGGGGTGTTTGTCTTGCCGAGCGAAACGAACCCGGCCTGCTTGAACTTGGCGGCCAGATAGCCGTCGTGATCGGCGACGAAGCCAGCATCTTTGAGAAACCGCATTCCGCAGTGGAACGGCTCCCCTTTGGTGCAAACATCGAGGTCCTTCATCAAGAACGGGACGCCACGAAACGGCCCGTCGTCGAGTGCCGTCGAGGTTGCACGCTCGCGCGCCCGCTCGAATAGGGGAGTAATCACGGCGTTGATCTCTGGGTTTACCTTCTCGATCCGATCGATCGCGGCATCGACCAACTCGCTCGGCTTGACTTCACCCTTTCGCACCAAATCGGCCTGCGCCGTCGCATCGAGAAACGTCAAATCTCGCATCGCCTGACCTCCGGCGCGCACGTTACAGGATGCTTGGGCTCTGGCAAGCCTCGCGCGTCAGTGTCCGGGAGGAGCCTGAGCGCCCGGGCGGAAACGAAAGACCTGGTAGGGAGCATGCTCGCGCATGTGGCGCTTACTGACGAACAAAACATGCTGCAGAGAGCTGCAGGTAACGTAGAGATAACCGTCTGGACCGAAGCTGAAGCCGTCGGGCCAACGCAGGCGCCGGTCCTTGAGCAGGGTCTCGAGGCGGCCGTCGGGCGCCAGTCGCACGATCGCCGAATGCTCCATGTCGGAAAGGTAAATATTGCCGTCGATGTCGGTCGTCAGTCCGTCGCTCAGGGTCTTGGCGGCGAAGTCCTCTACGCGCGCGGCCAGATCGGCGCCGGCCGCATCGGCATCGGCCAAATCGGTGGCGCTGATGCGGTAGAGTCGATCGTTGGTAACCGCGCCATAGTAGAGCCATCGCCCACGCCGGTCGAGGGCAATCGAATCCACACCCAAACGCAGGGCGTAAATGCCGAAAGCGACCATGTCGCGTCCCGGCGCCTGGATCATGTAATCGCCCGGCATCACCGAAGGATGACGCTCGAGCACGCGGCGGCTACTTCGCTCAACAGTATCGTAGACGATCAGCGCCGGCCGCTGAATCAACGGACTGGTATCGGCAATGAAGATGCGACGGCCGTCGGGAGAGACTTGAAAGTCGTTGAGCATCGAGCCGAGTCCGGCCACCTCCGAGGGAAAATCGTAGCTCTGCAAAACGCGGTCGGTCGCCAGGTCGAAGGCGGTAATCCGCGGCTGCCCGCGCCCATAGTCAGCGTAATCGAGTACCCACAGGCGGCCTTGCCGATCGATGCGCAGTGACAGGACGGACTGAAAATAGGGAATGCCCGCCGTCGGCTGCTGCCAGCGCACGTCCGGATAGGGCAACGGTCGTCCTTTTCGCAGCTCGGCGACTTTCATCGGCGGCGCACCGTCGGGATGAAGCGTGATGAAGATGCGCCCTCTGCGGGAAACGGCGATGTTGCCGGGCGGGTAATCAAGATTGGCAACGACTTCGAGCACGCTACCGGGAAGCAACGGCTTGTCTGTCCGGTCCTCGAGTCGCTGTCCGCTGCCGAAGCGGTAGCGGACAACGCCCGCTACCACGAACAACAGGAGCAAGAAGATCATCAGGCCTCGAGCCAAAATACGCATCGATCGGTGACCAGAAGCGAACGTCCCGCCCGTCCGGCTCAAGGAAGTTGACCCAGCAGCAACTGCGAGCTGCGAGGCGCAAGATCGATTGCGTGTTCGAACAGCACCCGTTCGGGATCGATCACGCTACCGTAGTAACGCTGGTTCGCATCTCCATCGCTCGAGAGATAGGTGCCTTCGAGCGACACGCCCAAGAAGACGCCGCGGGCACGCGCATAAGAAAGGATATCGGCGGTGAGTTTGACGTCGACACCGGCCTCCGCGCGTCGGCCGAGGGGCCCGGCAGCGACCCCGGCATCGCCGCCAAGCGTCAGTTTGCTCCTGAGCAGCGATTGCACCCCGCGTGCGTGGCGGAAGAACAACAGCAAGTCAGTGGCCTGCGCGCCCCACTGAAAGCCGAAGCTGGGACCACCGAGTTTGACGAAGACCAAGGGACTCCACTCGCCGCGTTCGTCGCGGCAGGTGAGCACGCCGCGGCCGTAACGCATGCCGAAGAAAAAGGCCCCTTTGACAACGTGGGGGACGACGGCGACGCACTTGGTTTCGCTGAGCAACCAGTTGGGCACGCCACTGTCGGGCGCCGCGGCCAAGTCGCGATAGGCCTCGGCGGCCCACGCAACGCGTTCGCTGATCTCGTCGGCGCGCGCCGCTCCCCAAGTAGTCGACTGCAGTAGAAAAACGGCCAAGAAAAGTAGCCAAGGCCGGTGTCGTTGCCTATCGCTTGGCCTCGTTCCGCTTCGCATCATCTCTCCACCTCTTCGGCGCCGAGCGCCTCGCGCACAAGGCCGAGTACGCGAGCACCGTCAGATCGCACGCGATAGTCGTCCGTCTGATCGATCCAGCGTACCACGCCCTGGCCATCGACGAGAATCGCCGTCGGAATCACCAGCGGCCGCACCGGTCCGCGCACGGGAACGAACGCCTTCTCGTGCTTCAGATTGTAGAGGTCGGATACTTCGAGCGCGGCGTCGCTGAGCATCAGCATGCCGAGGCCGCGTTTGCGCTTCATCTTTGCCGTCTCTTCAACCGTATCCGGACTCAAGGTGACGATACGGATGCCAAGCTCCTCGAATCTCGGCCGAAGCTGTTCCCATCGCTGCAACTCAGCGACGCAGTAAGGTCACCAGTGTCCCCGGTAGAACTTGAGCAATACCGGGCTTCCGGCGAGCGAAGCGGAGTCGAAGTCGGCACCGTCTTGGTCCTTGGCCTGAAACGGCAGCATGCGGCCGCCGACGTGAACCGCAGGGACCTTTGCCGGCATCGCGCTGGTCAGACTCGAAAACAGAAATAACGTTGCACCCAGCAGCGCAACGGCCGCCAGCGTCGTGCCGGCAGGACCCGTTCCGCGACTCAAGGAAAAAATCGCCAGCAGGCTGCCGGCGATCATGACCACCTGGTAGCCGATCGGACGCCGCGGCACGCGATGCGCCTTGATCCGCGGCCAGTAGCTGGCCCACGCCCCGATGACGACCAGCGCCGAGAACAACGCCACGCGAAATCCGTCTGCGGTCTGCATGCTCCGGCTCCTCCCCTCCGCGCGGCCTTGTAACCGAGGTAGGGCTTCGATGCCAGCGTCCCGGTGCAGGCACCGGGCGCGCGAGGCGGTGCTCGAGGCCTTCAATTGGCCGCATGAGCCGGCTAGGCTGTCGCGTTGATCGACCATCGAACGAACCGCGCAATGACACCCTCACGAACGATCGACAGTAGAACCATCACACGTTGGGACGAAACCACCGACGTGCTCGTCGTTGGCCTGGGCTGCGCCGGCGCGGCCACCGCCATCGAAGCCTGCGATGCCGGCGCCGAGGTGCTGGCAATCGAACGCGCCAGTGGAGGCGGCGGCACCTCTGCGATGTCGGGCGGCGTCATCTATCTCGGCGGTGGCACCCCGCTGCAGACGGCCTGCGGCTTCGAGGACTCGGTCGAAGACATGTTCGCGTACTTGATGGCCGCCTGCGGCGCGCGTCCCGCCGAGGCAAAGATTCGCACATACTGCGAAGGCAGTATCGAGCACTACCACTGGCTGATCGCGCAGGACGTGCCTTTCAAGCCGGTATTCTACCCGCACTACAGCGGCGAGCCGCCAACCGACGACGGTCTGGTCTTCTCCGGCAACGAGAACTGCCATCCCTTCGACGAACTCGCACGCCCGGCGCCGCGCGGCCATGTCCCGCAGATCCCTGGCCAGGCCGGCGGACTGTTGATGGAGAAGCTGCTCGGGTCGGTCGAGCGACGCGCGATTCGCTGCAGGATGGACACACGCTGCCGGTCGCTGGTGGTCGATCCCGACGGGCGCGTGGTCGGCGCGGCGGTGACGACGTTCGGAGAGACCGGCATCGTTCGCGCCCGTTGCGGCGTCATCCTGACAGCCGGAGGCTTCATCAACAACGCCGCAATGGTCGACAGTTACGCACCGATACTGGCCGCCTGCCAGTATCGCGTGGGTACCGACGGCGACGACGGCAGCGGCATTCGTATGGGCATGGCCGCGGGTGGCGCCGGGATCAACATGCACATGGGATCGGTCTCGCTTCCGATCATCCCGCCAAAAAAGCTGCAAAAAGGGATCCTCGTCAATCGCCACGGCCTGCGCTTCATCAACGAAGACGCCTACTATGGCCGCCTCGGGGAATACGCACTGTACCATCACGAGGGACACGCTTTCCTTTTTCTCGACAACCAGACGTTCGAACGCCCGGCCGTCGAAAGGGAGATCCGCGCCGTTGGAGAAACGGTAGCCGAAGTCGAAGGCGCGCTGGGGCTGCCCGGCGGAAGCCTGCAAACGACCGTCGAACTCTACAACCGCCACGCCGAGCGCGGGGAGGATCCGTTGTTCGGCAAGTCGCGGGAATACCTCAGCCCCTTGGTCCACCCGCCTTTTGCGGCGCTCGACTGCACGACCAAGAACTCGCTCTACGCCGCATTCACGCTCGGGGGGCTGCGTACCGACGCGTTCGGCCGCGTGCTGACGCCGGACGGAGAAGTCGTCGTCGGCCTGTACGCCGCGGGACGAACCAGCGCCAGCTTGGCCGCGCCGGGCTATGCCAGTGGAATCTCGATCGGCGACGGAACCTTCTTCGGCAGACGCGCGGGCCGCCAGGCCGCACGCGCGCGTTAGGCGCGCAGGGTCTCTCGCGCGCGTTCGCGGCGAGCCGCCCGTGCCCGCGCGGCCACGTTCATCAGGCCGACGTCCCGCTGCCAGCGTTGGCGCACCGCAACCGGTGCGCTTTGCCAGCGCTCGGCCGATGGATCCGCCAGATCCGCAAACTCGCCGAGTGCGGCGTCCAGCAACAAATGGATCGCTGGGTCACTCGGATCGGAGAGCGCCACACCACGAAGAACCGTCACCAAGCAAAGCAGCCGCGCGACGAAAGGTTCAGGCCAACGACAGGCGCGTGCAATACGCAACAGGTAGGCCGCAACAGCAGCGGTTACGAAGGTGTCTTCCACCGTTCGAAACGGTTTGATGTAATCCGCGTAAGCCTCGCCGGGCAGCAAGGCCTCGCTCGTCACCGGAACCTGCTCGAGCTGCACACGCGCGTGCTCAATTTCCGGAGCAAACGTCGTCGCCGGCATCGGCGTGACCGTCACCCCCGAGGCCCGTGCCTGCGCGCGCACCATGCGCACATCCTCTCTTCTCTCGCTCAGTGCTCCGCGCGCTACCGCTACCG
>CAZJCO010000135.1:0-7624 GCA_964544375.1 uncultured Myxococcales bacterium | reverse complement strand
GGAAAAGCTCGTGCGTGGCAATGCGATACGTAGTAAAACCTAAGAATCGGCGTAGAACACACCGTGCTGATGACCGTGTGACCTCGAGCGCGGGAGAAACCGCTCAACCGTCGGCAGCGGCACCATGCAAAGATCGAAATGCGTACCGAAGTTCTCAAATTTAAAGTAGAAATCGTCGGGGGCATCGCTGGCGCCGAGAACGGTTGCCGTTGCGGCTTCCCCCAGAGTAAACGTCGCGAGATAGGCGCTGTAGTCCTCCTCCGGACCGAAGTCCCACTTTTGGAACCCAAGGACGCCCGCTTCACAGTTTACGAGCAAGCCCGTCCGGTAGGCACCACTACGGATGAAACTATGGCCGATATTGAGCCCGCGTAGCCATCCTGCGCATCCGTCAAGCACGTCGAAGCACGTCGCACGATGAAGGCCCATTTCGTGCTGAACCACGTTGGCCATCGCCGGCTCTACCCAGCCTCTGGCGACTCCTGTATAGATTAGGAAGTCGATCTCATCCCGCGGTACCGCAGCATGCGCGAGCGCCGCATCAACCGCTTGCGCCAGGACATCCAACGGCCGCTGCTCCGGGGGGACTCGATAGCGAATGTCCGTCCCCGCGTGCTCTAGGTACTGGCGAACACGCGCCTCGAGAGCGCGAGCGCGCGAAGCGCCCATTCTCTGGACATTGCGGTCGTACAGCTCAGATAAGATCTCGTCCGTCGTAACCCTTTCGGATGGCAAGGCGTGATCAACCGCGAGGATCCGCATTCCTGCCACGGCTGTCCTCGGGGCAAGGCGACCCGCTTCCACGGCCTTCTGAGCTTCAGTCAGCATGAATTCCTTTGAGAATCGACTGACGTGTGGCCTCCCGAGCAGCCGCATATCCGGCAACGACGGCCATGACGATCGCTAGGGTGGCGTACCAGACAGCCGAGCCAGTTGCTAGATGAAAGTCCAAGTAGTAACCGAGGAGATACCGGAAATTGATCCGAACCCAGACCCATGCGGTAACAACACCCACGACGCTTCCCAAGGCTACGCCTAGGATTCCGATCGTCAACGATTCAAATAGAATCGACCGGCGAACCGTCCGTTCGTCGGCGCCGATCACCCGCCACAAGGCCAACTCCCGCCGCCGCTCCAAGATCGCCGAAAGCAACAAATCGAAGATCCCCGCAATCGTCACGATCACGACCAAAAGCTGAATCGCATTGGTAAAAGAAAAGGCCCGCGTAATCATCGATTCGTGGTAGTCGAGAAGCTCCGGAAGAGAAAGAACCTTCAAGCGATAGCGGGAACCCAAGCGATCCAGAATGCGCCGCCGAACGGCCTCCAGTTCTGCCCCTGCTGAAAGGAACACGCTGACGCGATTGACCAGCTGGTCGGACCACCATGCGGAAAGCAGCCGGCGACTGATACCGACCCCACCGCGATCCGACATGTAGTCGGGAACAACGTCGACTACTTCCAAGCGGAGGATTCCTGACGGAGTCTCAAGCTCAATCGGATCGCCGACGTGCACATCAAAGCGGTCGGAGAAGCTCACCGAAACTCGGGCACCCTCGCCACGCAGCAATTTCTCTCGTGCGACAGGTGGATCACCCTCGATGAACCAATTCGGAGGATAACGGTCGAGGTCGAGCAAGCCGTCGCTCAGACCGGCAACGGCGATCCGCTCGCCCCGGTAAGGTTGTCCCGGAAGAACCCGCAACGAGTCGACCGCGGCAACCCCTTCGACTTCGGCGATCTCCGGCGCCACAGTTTCCGAGATCGGCGTTTCGAGCCATCCGCCCTCCGTAGACAACGCACTAACGGTCAGATCGGCGGAAAGGAACCCGGAGGCGAAGTACGCGTTCACCGAACGCCGGAAGCTGAGCGCCATCGTCGAGACGAAGATCCCAATCGTGAGAACCAGCGCAATCGCGGAAACGGTGATGCCGGTACGCGTGGCCGAGCGGCACAGACTTTCGGCCGCCACCCTACCGCTCGGTCCAAACCAGCGCGGCAAGAAGCCGAGCAGTAACGAAGAGGACCAACGCACGAGCGGCAAAGCGAGAAGGATGGACGACGCGAACCATAGCGTCGCACCGAAATTGCCCCAGACCACGGAGCGGGTCAGCGTCTGCACGTAGAGCGCACCGACGCTTATCCCGACGAGCGCGAGCCACCACCACAGCAGTCGCGGCGAGGGAATGCTCGATCCCAACGAACTCGCGTCGGCTCGAATGACTTCCAGAGGGTCCATACGGGTGACTCTTCGCGCGGCAAGATACGACGCTGCCATGGTCGCGCTAATCCCGGCTACGCCGATCGTCGCCTGTTCCCATAAGTGCACAGTGAACTGGGGAACTTCCTGCCGAATCTGGAAGATTACCCCCATCGAATCGACGACCATGGCGGTAAGCCAACGTGCAAGGACAAGGCCGCCGGCCAAGCCGAGCGAGGCCCCGACGACGCCCAGCAGCAGGGATTCCATGAGCAGAAGTCGGCGCAGCATGCGCGCGTCGCCGCCGACGTGCTGCAGCGTGGCGACGGACAGCGCTCGATGCGCCGCACCGGTGGAAGTCGTGTTATAGACGATAAACATGCCTGCAATCAGGCAGAGCGTGCTCAAGCCGGCGAGCAGAGCCTGGAAGCCGGATAAGACGCGGTCGTATTCTTCCCCTCTTTGCTGGGGACGCCGCACCCGCATCCCCGGCGGCAACGCAGCCAACAAAGCTCGGCGCGCGGCCGCAAGGTCGGCGTCATCGGAAAGAACGACGTCGATCTGATCGATCGTTTCTCCCTTCCCCAAGGCCAGCTGCGCCGCCGGCAGATCCATCACTACCAAGCGACCGGCAAACACCGAAGAGAGTCCCTGCGGATCGAGCAGGCCACGAATCGTAAACGGGCCCACCCCGGTGGGCGTCGATAGTGCAATGCGATCCCCGACGCCGAGCCCGAGTTCTCGCGCAAGCTTCTCGGCCACCAAAACCGATCGCGGATCGCCGAAGCCCAACAGAATGTCGCGCCTTCCCGTTGTCGCCGTGATCGTATAGCGACCGAGGTCCTCCTCGGCCGTGAAGTCGACGCCGTAGAGTTGCAAAACCTCGGAAGGACGGTCGGCAAGAGACACGCTACCGCGCACCAAGGGCACTGCCGAAACGACCCCCGGAACCGTGCGAATGTCTTGCGCCGTCGTCTCAGGAAAGGCGATCTCGCCAAGCCCCATCGTCACTTCGAGCGAAGCCGGCCCTGCAACGAGGTCGATCGTCCTTCTCAAATTCGCGATAACGCTCGTATTGAGGAGATTGATCGCCGAAATCAATGTTACACCGACCGCCACACCACCGACGACCAATAGTGTGCGACCCCAACTCGCGCGAAGTTGATGAAGGCTTATCTGCCTTAAGAGGCGCAGCATCTTCACGCCAGAGGCTCGCTCAGGCCGAACGAGTCCCGGCCGCTGTCAGTCCACCGTTGCCCTCGCCTGCCAGCGATCCGCCGCGATCTCGGGTCATCTCCATCGACTGGTCGAGCTTACCATCGACCAAACGCAACACGCGGTGCGCAAGGGATGCGAAAACCGGGTCGTGAGTCACCATCAACACGGTGACCCCTGTGTTTTCGTTGACTTCCTGAATCAGGTCCATGATCGCGCGCCCATTGGCTCGATCGAGATTCCCGGTCGGTTCGTCGGCCAGGACGACAGCCGGGTCAATGACGAGCGCGCGGGCGATCGCAATCCGTTGCTGCTCGCCACCGCTCATCTGACCCGGCCTGTGATCGGCCCGCTGACTCATTTGGACAAGAGCCAATGCCGCCGCAACACGCTCGTCGACTTCCCGCTGCTTGATGCCGTCAAGCACCAACGGCATGCCGACATTCTCTCGAGCGCTAAGGAATGGAAGTAGATTGAACGACTGCAGCACATAGCCGATCTTGCGCCTTCGCAGACAGGCGGCCTCACCCTGCGTCATGCCGGTCACATCGATTCCGTCGACCAGCACGCTTCCGCTACTCGGAGGCGTCAGTCCGGCGAACAGGTGCAGCACGGTGCTCTTGCCTGAGCCACTCGGGCCCATAAGCGCCCAGAAGTCCCCCGGGTAGAGCATAAACGACAAATTGTCGACCGCCTTCACTTCTGCATCGCCGTGCCCAAAGAACTTCGAAACATTCCGAAACTCGATTTCGTTCACCGTAGATCCAACCTAACTCTGAGCCTCCGCTGTGACGACCGGAACACGCATTTCTGGTCGAGCGTTCTGCCGAACCACCAGTCAGAACATGTGAAGGATGCGACGTTCGAGATGCTCCAGCCAAGCAAGGTCCGCCTCGACCCGCATTTCCGCACCGTCGAGAACGAGACTCGCACGCTTCATGTTCACCTTGGCTTTCTCGAGTCGTCTCCGCCGTCGGGCGATCCCGGAAAGCTTCCTTAAATAGATACTGCGTTGGTGACGGATCAGGTCGTACATCGCATCGGTATTCGACTCGTCGATGAAGAGCAGTTTCAGAGAAAGCTCGTCGCGCAGTGGTTTGGGATCCTCGGCGACGGGACTCAATAACCAGTCGTCGAGACTCTTCTCTCCCTTCGCCGTGATCCGATAGACCTTGCGATTGGGACGGCTTTCCTGAACCTTGCGGACGACGTCGAGTTCGCCCGCTTGTTCGAGAACATCGAGCATTCGGTAAAGGCGGCCATAGTTGAGTTGCCAAAAATCGTCGTGAAGGGCCTCGAAGTCTCGCTTGAGGCGATACCCGTGTACCCCCTCGGCGCGCGTGGCGACGAGGGCCAACACCGCATAGCGCAGGTTTCCCGAGTGCATCGCTCCCCCTTTACCTACCTTGCGTCGCGGACCCAGCGGGCGGCAGCTGTCGCATGTCACCATGGCAAGGGGGTCAGCGTCAATAGTATGGCCCAGGAGCGGGGTAACTTTTGCTACCGCGCGGCAATAGACCCCGATGCGGAACAGGCCGAATCGGCCCGCGATTCCGCCCCCTGCGGACGAGCCGCCAGCTGCGACAACGCTGTAAGTTACTAGAACGCAAGCTCTTTTTTCAAAACCGCTGGGGCGCGTCCGGTCGTATCCATGGATCCAGCGCGGCAAACCTGTGCGAGATCAAGGGGTTAGAAAACGTGCTTATCCCTGTCAAGTAAGGGTCTGGCTAACCCCCTCAACTGCGTGTTAGCGTCTCTTTTGTGGCGATCGTGCGCGGGGGGCGGGGAACTGCATCCAGACCCGTCCGCCGCGGGAATTCGCCTACGATTTCATACGCTTCGGCGGAGTAGTTTGGGGATGGCGACCAAATCTCAGATGCTGCTGCGATCCACCCTCGCGCTGGCGGTCGCCGCGAGCGCGCTAGCCGCACTCGCTTGCCCGGCCTCGGCTCAGCTCACCCGCAAGGACATCCGCTGCAAGTACTCAGTGACAAAATCGGTCATTCGCACGGCGGCGCAGGTCATGCGAGTGCGCGCCGATTGCGCCGAACAGCAGGGAATCGGTACGATCGGTGCCGCAGTCAACTGCTTAGAGAACCCCGCGGAGCTCGGCGGTGCCGGCACCGGGGCTCCGAATATCGACTCGCGCCTGAACAAGGTCTCGCAGAAAGCGGTCCGCCGCTCCCTACGGATCTTCACCAAGTGCTCGTCCGCCACGCGCACCCCGCAGACGATCGACATGGATAGCCTGTGCACGCCGGCCGAGCCCGACAACTGGCTGGCAGTGCTGGCCTGCGCCAGAGACCTGGGCGCAACCGCCGCCACGGAACTCTCGGCCTATCCCTACCGTCTCGATTCCGCGGTCGGCGTTCTGCCGGGTGAGGAGCTCAGTTGCCGTTCGGCGCTCGCCAAACGTCTGCGCCGATCATTCGTGGGCCGTGTGCGCCGGCGCACGGACTGCTTCAAGAAGAACGACCAGGGCGCAACCTTCAACTGTCTGGCGACTGTCGCCTACCCCGGAAAGGTCGTCTCAACTGGCCTTACCTCGACCGACAAACACCTACTCGAACAGCTCGTCGGCCTGCGCAATATGGTGTTCAAGAGCTGCTCGATCGACCTGGATGCAGCGGCCTTCACCAGTAATCCGAGAATCAGCGATTACACGATCTCAGGCGCCTTCGGTGGGGCTTCTTTCACCCCGGAGGACTTGTTCCAGGTGGTCCTCGATGCGCTGGTTACCGAATCTTCCCGCGTCGTCACGACGATGTACCCGGGACTGTCGGTCTGCGGCAACGGTATTCGAGAAGCCGGCGAAGACTGCGACGACGGCAACCGCATGAGTTGCGACGCGGGAGGCTGCGATCGCGATTGCACGATTCCCCTCTGCGGCAACGGTGCCGCCTGCGGGCCGTTCGAGACTTGCGACGACGGCAACTTCTTCGACCAAGACGGCTGCGACACGCTGTGCATTCTCGAGGGCTGTGGTGACGGCATCATGCAGGCCGCGTTGGGTGAGACCTGCGACGACGGCAACTTGGTCGATTGCGACGCTTGCGACAGCAACTGCACGCCGACCGTGCTCTGCAACAACGGCGTCGTCTGTCCCAGCCAGGGTGAGCAGTGCGACCTCGGAGTCGGTAGCTGCATCGGCGGTTTCGACGAGTTCAACAGCTGTATATCGGTAGCCGACTGCGGGGGAGTCTGCATCGCGGGGAACACCGGCCGTCGTTGCATGACCAACACCGATTGTGGCCCAGCTGCCTCGGGCGAGTGCGAACCGGCCCTCGGATGCGGCGGCAAGTGCAGCGGCGGTGCGAACAACCGCAGCGGCTGCCTTACCAACGACGACTGCCCGGGTCTCTGTACCGCCGCCAGCGGTCTCGGAGCTCCGTGCAACAGCGACGCGGACTGCGTCACGGGACTGAAATGCAACAGTGCTCAGGCCTGCGTCTTGCCCAAGCTCAACGATCCCTGCTTCCTCGACACGGATTGCGGAACCGGCGGTGTGTGCGTGGCGGCCGCCGGCTGCATTGCCGGCAACAGCGACGTGCGACCGGATACCTGTCGCAACAACTGCATGAACCCGACCTGCGGCGACGGAACTACCGATCCCAACACGAACACCAACGGCCTTGGCGGCGAAGAGTGCGACGACGGTAACGTGCTCGACGGCGACGGCTGCGACGGTAATTGCACGTCGACGGGCTGCGGTAACGGCATCGTTACGCCGCCGGAGATTTGTGACGACGGGCATGGAACCTGCTTCCTCGGCCTAGACGACGGCGCCTCCTGCGTCATCGATAACGAGTGCCGCGGCGTTTGCGGCAACGACTTCGTTACGCCCTGCACACCAATAACCGCAGTCGTCGACTGCGGTGGCGCGGCATGTGTCAACACCGGAACCTGCATCGGCGGCAACAGCGACAGCATTCCCAACGCGTGTCGCACGGATTGCTCGCCCGCCCATTGTGGCGACGGCGTGGTCGACACCGGCGAGCAGTGTGACGACGGCAACACCGTAGCTGGCGACGGCTGCGACCCGCTCTGCCAACTGGAATAGTCGTCCCCCCCGACAGGGTGGGTAGCGGCGCTGGCCTCGAGACCACCGCAAGCGTCAACCGTGTAGCGCTACAGTAGCCATCCCCCCGCAGAGGCAAGCCACAAGCCCCCCGATCGCGCGCGCTCTTCGGCGCCGCATCACCCAGGAAA
>CAZJCO010000134.1:0-7683 GCA_964544375.1 uncultured Myxococcales bacterium | reverse complement strand
CAGGTCGCCGCCGAGCTGCGCGGAGCCCGCGAAGCGCTGGATCGGCTGGCGGAGGGCGGCGGCGATGGGTGACCTGATCAAAGGCACGATCACCCGCTCGGTGCGCGTGTCGGCACACCCCCTGGCTCACGGCGGGGGGTGCCCGCCGACCCTTCCCCGCCCGCGGGGGCCCCTGCCATGGGCCCAAGCCCGACTCCATCGACGCCGGCAACCCGACGGTAGCCGAGATCCCAGAGCAGCCGCTCGAGCCTCAGAAGCTCGGGAATCCGCCTGGCAGCACCCCTCACCTTTTCCCGCATCGTCGGTACACGCTCCTGCGTGGTTGGAATACGGTAGGATGTGATGGACCGCAACGGGCCAGAGCACGGTGGTCAGTGCAGGTGCTTGTGCTCCAACTCAAGGACGATTTCGATGAGATCTCGGATCGCCTTTTCAGGATGCTTGTCGTGCTGCTGCCGAAGAAACTCCCAGCAGGCGCCGCAGGATGCCCGGATTTCGCCCAGCGCGAGAACCGCCGAAGTCATCTCTTCGGACTTGCCATGAAGCACGGACGCCTCGAGCGCCGCAACCGCGTCGTCGGTGCCAATCCGAGCCAATGCCTTCGCCGCTGCCCGGCTCGCCTCGTCGGAGCGGGCTAGCGCCGACCGCAGCGCGGCGATGTTTTGCGGATCTCCGCTTTCGCCGAGGCCCGTGGCGGCGGCAGTCCGCACCGTGGCCTCGCCTTTTCGAGTTAGCAGCGCGATCGCCGCTTTTCGCGCGTCCTCGTCTTTTGCCCCACGGGCGCCAAGCGTCCGTGCCGCATAGCTGCGTACCTCTTCACAGTCGTCATCGAGCCGATCGCGCAGATGTTCGGTAGACCGCGGGTGATCGAGATATTGCAATGCCAGCAACGCGCTCGCGGCAACCGCATCGTGCTTGTCCGCCAGTTGTTCGAAGACCGGCACCAAAGCCCCGACGCCCGCTGCCGCCGAGGCCTCGATCAGCTGGCGACGAGCCGGCGCGGGGTGATCACCGAGCAGAAAATCGCTCAGCCGAGAACGCGCGGCTTCGTCGAGGATGCTCAATTCGACCGGGTTCTGCCTGAGATGACGCACGGCGTCCTCGGCCAGCACCTGTACTGGGGAAAACAAGGCATCGACAACCACAGCGGCGCCGGCAATCCGCCGCTGCTTGCCTTTCAGCTTGAAGGTCGCTGCGTAACGTCGCACCAACGCGTCGGCAACCTTTTCGTCGTCGCCTCGAAAAATATAGCGCCGACCTCCGAGCACGGCGTGATGGGGAGTATGGGGAAGGTTGTCACGCCAGTACGAGTACTTGGGAAGGACCATCAGCGGAGCAAAGAAGCCCTCGCCTTTGGCCAACGGCGGTTTGTCGTCCGGCGATACTTTTTCGTAGACCAAGAACGCTCCACGCGGCACACCGACGCGAGCGTACGCGACGTTCGATAACTCCGACGGAAAACCAAGCAACTGCCCGTCACGATACTCGAGCATATTGGTCGGCTGCACGTGGGCCACCGCCCACGCTCTCGCGACGTAATCGAAAAACGTCTTCGGACCCTCGATGCCGGCGTCGGCCGCTGGCGCAAGGAGCAGAACAATACAAACGACAAGACAACAGAGTCTTCGCATCGACGATCCACCTTGGCTAACGCAATAGCGGGAGCCCCCGTGGGCTCCCGCTATCGTAGCAAGCTCGCGATCGGTCACCAAGCCCGTCAGGGGCAAGCAGTGCCTCCGTGACAGAACCCGTCCCCGTCGAAGTCGAAGAACAGCGGATTCGAGAAAGCCATCGCCAGCTGCCCATCTTCGCCCAGGTTCCAGGGCGGCGAAGCACCGCCGTCGGTAAGCGCGGCCAAGCTCGTGTTGCTCGATTCCAGCAGATCCTTCGGATTGAACGGGAACAACGGCTTCGAAACACCGTCGGTACCTCGGGCAACGACGATGACCCAAGTGTCGGAACTCACCGTCAGAGGCTGGGAGACGTCCGCGACCAGACGCGTGCCGAAGCCGCTGACACCTGTCGCGGAACTTACGGTAAAGTCGACGCCGCTCTGCAACACGACATCCGGGGCGACATCGCAGACCGGGTTGAGGAGGCCGAAGAAGGTGAACTCGGGCACGCAAGTGGGCGCCGAATTCGTGTAGATCTCGATCGTGTCGAACTCGGCATAGGGAGGCGCTTCGACATGGACGTTGACCGTTCCCGACCCGAGCGTGGCCGGAACCGTCAGAGGATCGCCCAGCGCATGCGAGGCCGTCGCACCGCTGTCCCCGGTCAGAGAGACTCGCATGAACAGGCCGCCGGAACCGACCGCGCGTCCGGCGTTTACGTTCAACGCAAGCGCGTTGGCGTCGATCAACGCCGGATCGTCGGTCGTCGAGGCCACATAGGTGCGCGGGCCACCGGCCTGAACCGTCGCTTTCTGATGCGTGTCCGAATCGGCGGTCCCGGCCTTGAAGAGGCCTTGGTTCAACAGCCCCACCCAATCGGCGAGGTTATCATGCAGCGCCAGGTCCGTCTGTGCGCGGCTCGCTTCGATCCATACCTCCAACGAGGTGTAGGCGTCGTCGTAGAGATTGACGATCGCCGGGTCAAAACGATAGAACGACGCCAGATTCCCGGCGACCAAGGTGCAGGTACCCGGAGTCGTCCCTCTCGGCGGACAGTTGCGCCCGGTTGCAGGAGCGTGACAAGTCCCGCCCGGACAGTCCAGATCCGACGTGCAGGCGGCCAGGTTGTTCGACCCACCCAGACAGATATCCGCCTCGCACGGCAGTCCGTCACGCATACCGTCGACGCAACGGTAGAGCAGGTTGCTGCTGGTCGGTGGAATCGCTTCGGTATCCAGACCGAGGTTGTTGAAATGCCCGAGCGTACCGCTGTTGATGTGATTGATCTGGATCACCTGCGTTGCCGGGTTGAACAACGCGTACAATTCCGCCGGGCTCAGATCGTAGCTTCCGTCCCCTTTGTAGCCGAAACCCACCGGCTCTCCGGCGCGTCCCCAGTCGGCTGCTCCTCCGACGATCGAGTTGGGGTCGACGGACAGTGGCCAGACATTGAAGTGCCCCATGTTGAATGTCGTGATTTCCTCGCTAGGCACGCTTGCGACTAGTCCGGCGGCGCCCATCGCCGTAATGTCGTCGTTCAGATCATGCACGGCATCGTGGTCCGTCGGAACGAAGAAATCCACTCCTTCGGCCAGCATCGTGATGATCCTGTCTTCACGGGTCACCTGGCTATCCGGGCTGTTGATCATGTGAACGTGCGTCTCGATCGAGACGAATCCGGTGGTATCGACCACTTGATTCACGGTCGCGTTGATCGTCGTCGTCGCTCCCGCCGTGATCGTTACCGGCTGATCAAAGGCGTCGTATTCCGGACCGTGCGAAACCACCACGTGATAATCGCCCGGCTCGATTGGCACGACGCCGGTATCGCCAGAGTGGTCGGCGAAGAAGACCTTCGCCAAGCCGAAGACGTCGACGTCTTTTTCCTCCGGATCGTAACCGAACAGTCGTCCTACGTTCTCGATCGCACCGCCGAGAATGGATTCGACGCTCTTCGGATCCGGGCTAGCCTCGAGACCTACGAGAGAAACCTTGGCGGCGATCGGGCTTCCACTTTGGTCCGTCGTGATCAGCCGGATCGCGCCGGCCTGCGGCAGATCAAAGTCTAGTTCGACCGTCTTTCCGCCTTTCACGTTGACCATGTGTTCCACCGGTGTCGAGCCGGCACCCTCGTAGGGATGCCCCGGCCCACGGGCTACCACGCCGTATTCGTTGCCGGATACCTTGAGGCGGTAGAAGCCGAACTCATCGCTTAGCGTCGAGGTTACGACGCCCGGACAATTGCCGCCGCAGAGATCGAGAAGCCCCTTGGTCGCCGTCACGTGCGCGTTGGCAACCGGCTGTCCGTTGGAGGTCACGACGCCTTGGATGAAAGCGATCTTCTCACCGAACATCGTCTCACGAACTTCGCTTACGTCGGTCACCGTCTCGCCGACAACGAACCAACGGCGCAACGTGTTGGTTCCGCCGGCCGGAACCAAGAATGGGCCCGGAGGTTTGCCGATCGGCGAAGCGTTGAGCATGCCAAGCAGGCCCTTGCCGTGCTCCCAGGCCATTACGCCCGACTGCGTGAAGGCGCCGGTCTCGAAGGTCCCGTCCTGCGTCTTGCCGGGGCCGATGATGCCCGGCGAGCGAGGGAAGACAACGCCGTAGGTAACGCCGCGCGCATCGCCCACGCCCTGTCCGGCGAGGAAGTTGAGCGTTTTGCCGGTTGGGTCTCCGCCGCCGAGCTGCGCCGGCGAACCGTTGCGAAGAAGCGGCTCACCAAAGCCGAGGCCGGGCCCGAAGGTCTCGAGTTGACCGCCGTTATTCAGGAAGTCTCCGACGTACAGTTCGAGATCGCTCGCACCGGTGTTCTCGATCGTCGTCGCGATCTCCACGTAGTTCGTATCGGGCCGCAGAATATAGTCCGTGGTTAGGTTGACCGGCAGATTGAGTCCACTTGCATCCGCGGGCAGCGACAGCGTCCCCCCTGCCTGAAAGATCGCGACCTGCGGATCGATCGGATCGAACAGATCGTCGACTCCCGTCGTACGCAGGATCGCCGGATTGCAATCGGTGCCGTCGTTCAAGACCTGGATATTCGTGGTTGCCTGCGTCGAGGCAATGTGAACCAGCGCTTGCAAGCCCATGAAGTTGTCGCGGTCCTCCGCGGGCGTGTCCCGCACTCGATCGGCATCGATGATGTGACCGCCGTTCGTTACCATGAAAGAGAAGTCGCGGCCGACGTCTCTAACGATCACGCGGATGTCGGAGTTACGCAGCATCCAATCGCCAACTCTTCCCTGAGCGATCGGTCCGCCGATCAGGTCGCTCGGGTCCGCAATCTGGAAAGCCTCGGCGCAGGAAGCCGTCGGCGCCGGCGCCTCGTTCGGCAGGCAGAAGAACTTGAGCGCGTCGGCATCCTTGTTGCTGCCACCATCGTCGACGATAGCCTTGACGACTGCCTTGTTCTTCTTGTAGGTGGCAATACAGAAGTCGTCGCAGTCCTGGTCGCTGCTGCACTTCTGGCCGGAAGGAATCGAGCACACGCCGCCTTTCTTCTTGAGCGGAACAACGACTTCGAGATCGTCTGCCGAGCACGCTTCGGCGCTCCCGAACAAGGCCGTGGTTTCGGCGGTCAGCGTGCGGCGTTGGAAGTATGCCGTCGGATTCTTCGTTGCCTTCTTGCCACCATCCTTGGCCGAGGGCTTCTTGAGGACGAGATTATTGATGTTCGCCCCGGTACACGAACCGGTGCCCGCGCCGGCGTTGAGGCACACGCCAACGGCAAAGGTGCAGGAACCGTTGACATGCCCGTCGGCATCACAGCTATCGCCGTCGGTACAGATCACTTTTGTCGTCGGTGTCCCCTTCTTTGGGTCCAACGGAGGGTTGCCGGCGCCGTCGAAATTGACCGACCAGCCGATCAGACAATCCTTCGACCCCTTGTCGACGCCGACGCAGTCGCTGAGATTGCTTACGGCACCACCGCTGATACAGGCGGCTTGGGCCGTGTGAACCGTAAACCCGATACAGGAAACGATCGCCGCGGCGGCGGCGGCACGTACGTATGTTTTCATGACAACCCCTCGGTCAAAAAATACCAACTCGCTCCTACCCCGACGATTGCAGGGGCAACGCACAGCAACCGTACGTTTAATGGGCGCCTACTGTCAAGGGATAAGCTGCGGCGGTTCCCCCGTTTGGGGGTGCCACGGGCTGCTGGCGTCAGTCCGCCGGCAGGAAGACGGCCGGCCGCACATCGGCCAGTGACGCCCTACCGGGGGGGACCCGCTGGTGCTGGCGCCGAGCCAGGCGGAGCAGTACCTTGAGCGAATTCTCGAACTCCTCGATGGGGCGCACGTCCAATCGGTCTTTGGCCAGCATTTCGTCGATGAATGCCGTCCCCCGATCGGTGCGGACGATGGTGATCGTCCACCCCATCGCTCCAACTCCGCCGCAAGAAACGTCGGCGAGTTCGGCCGAAAAATCACCGCAGTGATGACACGCCTCGCGCGCGTGCTCCTGCGCCTCGGCCAGCGGAATCTTGACCACCTCACCGTCACGCGGGTAGACCAGGACTTCTCCTTTGACGTTGAACTTGCGCACCTCGGAGAGAGGGATGCCAAGCTCCGCCTGAATCTTGCCGAGCATCAAACCGTCGTAGTTGAACACTTCGGAACAGAGCAGACCGATGCGCAGCGCGACGCACTCGGCCGGCTGTTTGAGACTGCTACGCTGTCGCTCGATATGCTTGGGTTTCTTGCGACCGCCTTCGAGGAATACTGGATCCTTCAGCTCTGCTTTGCAGACAGGAGTAATCTGACAGGGAACGCCGACGAAACCGACACGTCGGCAGCCGCGCTCGATGGCTTCGGCGATCGCCAGATCGTTCGGACAGTACGTATACCAAGAGCCGGCAGCTTCGAGTACCTGCTCGGCCGTCGTCGCGACCGCCGGTTTGGGAGAGCACGGTCGGCCGGGATCCGGCGCCGAGACGATCGCGCTATCCAAGCGGCCGCTCTCGAGACCGTGCAGCAGCATGGCCGAAACCACGCCGCCGTCCTGACAGCGCTCCATCACACGTCGATCGCGCGCCCGCGCGACGAAAATCCGCTGATAGCGCCCGAAGCCGCCACGGTAGGTAGGACGGCGCTGTTGGCCGAATAGTTCGTCTTCGACTTGGAACTCTCGCGGAGCGAGGCGCGGGCAGACCTGCGCGCACACGTCGCAGCCGATGCCCTCACTGATCCCGCAGTAGTCGAAAGGCGCGCTCGCCTTGGCCGTCTGCTTGGGTTTTCCGTCGACGTATTCGATGACGTTGTGCGGGCACACCAGCACGCAGGTACCGCACTCGCAGCACGAGCCGAAATCGACGACGTCGTTCATCATCTGCTTGAAACTGGGGTTGCTCACCTGGAACTCCGACCGCCCTTCAGTTTTCGTCGTCGTAGCTCGCCAAGGAAAAGGTGGGAATCGGAGCGAGTCGCGTCGCCCCCTTGAGAAAAGCCAGCTCGATGATGAAGGCGCATTCGACAACCTCGGCGCCGAGTTTGCGCACGAGACCAACGGTTGCTCCAGCGGTTCCACCGGTCGCCAACAAGTCGTCGACAATCGCAACGCGATGACCGCCGTCGAGCGCATCCGTATGAATCTCGAGCGAGTCGCTGCCGTATTCGAGTTCGTAAGATACGGAATGGCGCTCGTACGGCAGCTTGCCCGGTTTGCGAACCACCGCGAGGCCAACGCCGAGCGCGTACGCGAGCGGTGCGCCGACAATGAATCCGCGAGATTCGATACCGACGACGGCATCGATCCGGCCACGGTAGCGTTCGGCCAGCCGGTCGACTACCCATTTGAGCGCGTCGGCGTCGGCAAGCACCGGTGTGATGTCCTTGAAGACGATGCCCGGCTTCGGAAAATCGGGGATATCCCGAATCAGCGCCTTGAGGTTCACCGAGAGGCTCCGGCCTGCGCAGTCGCGGTAGGTGGCAGATAGAACAACGGGTTGCGCGCAACGTTATCCTTGCGAACCTCGAAATGTAGATGCGGCCCGGTTGCGCGGCCCGTCGCTCCAAAGCTCGCGACGCGGTGGACTCGTCTCACATAGACACCCCTACGAACGTGA